>JAEUIG010000269.1 GCA_016795125.1 Planctomycetaceae bacterium
GCTGGGGCGGATTCGGCGGAGGACGTTCTGGCGGCGGCGGTGCGAGCGGCGGATGGTGAGGCGTTTAGCGGGGAGCCAGAGGCGACTGCTTTGACATCCTGGCGGGTGACTCCGATCGCAGACTGTACACCAAAATGACAATTCCCCAGGAATTCGCCACGCAGGTCTGTCGGGCGCTGCCGACGCAGATTCGGTCCGTGGTGCTGTTCGGATCGGCCGCGTCGGGAGATTTCATCCCCGGCGTGTCGCGGTACGACCTGCTCGTGCTCGTCGATCAACTCGGCATGGATGAACTGGAAGCGTTGGCTCCCGCGATCCGGGCATGGCGCCAGGGCGGCAATCCGCTGCCGCTGCTGTTCACCCCCGCACAGTTCGCCGCGTCCGCTGATGCATTCGCGATCGAATACCTCGACATGCAGCACGACCGGAAACTGCTGTATGGGACTGATCCGATCCCGGGCGTGAAGGTCAGCGAGGCGCAGGCGCGGATGCACCTGGAACGCGAACTGCGTGGGAAATCGCTGGCGCTGCGCGACCAGTACGTGCTCGCCGCCGGCGACGCGCGGCACATCGTCGACCTGCTGTGCGATTCTCTGTCGTCGTTCCTGTCGCTGTTCCGCGTCGCTCTCCGGCTGTATCAACCTCAGACGCCGAGTCACAAGGTCGATGCGCTACACGCGCTGGCGGCGCACATTCCTTTCGATCCGCAGCCGTTCGTCTCTGTTGAAGAAATCAAGGAACTCCGCCGCAGTCCGCATCGCGTGGACGCACGTGCGTTGTTTCATGCATACTGGCAGGGAGTCGAGACCGTCACCGATGCGGTCGACCGCCTGCTGCATCCGTCCCACTGAGGAGTCGCTCCCATGTCCACTGGTGAATTGTCGTCTCCCGGCAGCGGCAGGAAGTTCGCGGGAATCGGCTGTGCTGCGTTTGCGGTCGTCGGCCTGGTGTTCCTGGCGGTGATGTTCGGCGTCATGTACGTGACGATCGGCAATCGGCTGATCGGACTGGACGAGTCGATGAAGACGCAGTGGTCGCAGGTCGAGACCGTCCTGCAGCGGCGGTTCGACCTGATTCCCAACCTGGTCGCGACGGTCAAGGGCTACGCCGAGCACGAACAGGAGACGCTGACGCGGATTACCGAGCTGCGCAGCCAGTGGGGCGCGGCGAAGACGATTGACGAAAAAGCACAGGTCGCCGGCGAACTGCAGGGGGCGCTGGCCCGATTGCTGCTGGTTGCCGAGAATTATCCAGACCTCAAGGCCAACCAGGGCTTCCTCGACCTGCAGTCGCAGCTGGAAGGGACCGAAAACCGGATCGCCGTCGAGCGGCAGCGGTATAACGAATCGGTGCAGGCCTACAACACGGCGGTGCGGCAGTTCCCGGGCAGCCTGATCGCCGGCTTCAAGGGGATGGCGCCCAGCGACGCCTACTTCGAGACATCGGAAGGGGCCGACGAAGCCCCCAAGGTGCAGTTCTGACGGTCGGGGCCGTTTCGTCTCACCAGCCCGACGCGCCAGCGTGGGCGTGACCGCCGGGAAATAGTCCGCCGGCGTCGATGCACCGGGGCTTCCCTTCGGTCCAGCCCCGGCCACCCTGCCCTTTGTTTCCTCGCCGACACTTGCGTCGAACGTCTAACCTCCCCCTTCTTACCATGCCGTCGTGGTTGCCGACATTCCTTATCGTTTTGCTCAGTACAGCGAGCGCTGTCGTCTGGAATCGTCGGCTGCGGCAGAGTTCCGGCAGTGCGCCGAGTTCGGGTGAGGAGTCGGCGAGCGATTTGCCGACGACTGAGGCCGACATCGCGATCGACGCAGTTCCGTCTCCGGTCGTCCCGCCAGGGGCGATCGTCTTTGCCGGGCTGTGGATCCTGTACCACTTTCTGCTCGACATCTCGGCGATGTTCGGGACCGCGCCCGCACCCGCGTTCGATCCCGACCGCACGCTGCAGGCGATGCAGCAGACGTGCGGCCTGCTGGCCGCCGGCGCGGGTGTCGGCTGGATGCTCCTGACGCGCGGAGAGCACAGCCAGTTTCGCGCGTTTGGAGCCAGGTCAGACGGCCTCGCCCTCCAGCTTCGCAACGGGCTGCTCACCGTCACCGCGGCGTGGCTGCCGGTCTTCGTGGTGATTCTCGCCACCCTGCCGCTGCGCACGGCCGAGCGGCAGCATTCGGTGTTTCAACTGCTGGCCGTGCGTTCGTCGCTGGAGATTTACGTGTGGGCGGTGCTGTCGGCCGTCGTCGTCGCGCCGCTGTTCGAGGAACTGCTCTTTCGCGTCATCCTGCAGACATCGTTCGAGCGGTTCATCGGCCGCGCGGCGATTCCCGTCGCCGCCATCATCTTCGCCGCTGTGCACGGTTTTCCAGACTCGCTCGCGATCGTGCCGCTGGCGCTGGTGCTCGGCGATGCGTACCAGCGGCGCCGCAGCTATTGGGAAGTTGTCGCCGCCCACGCGCTGTTCAACGCGGTGATGCTCGCCCTCGACGCCGCCATGCCGCACGGTTAATGTTTTGCCGGCAGGACGAATAGAACGCGGATGACGCAGATTATGCGGATTTCCGCGGATAATCATGAGTATGCCCATACACGTCCGACCTCTGACTTCTGACCTCCGATCCCTGACTTCCGAACACGATGCCGACTTTCCTTCCCGTTGACGAACAACTTGCCCTTATTCGCCGCGGTGTCGAGAAGATCGTCCCGGAGGAGGAACTGGCCGCGCGGCTGGAACAGAGTCGCAAG
>JAEUIG010000290.1 GCA_016795125.1 Planctomycetaceae bacterium
CTCCCGGGCAACCGCGAAAGACTCATCGTCCATCATGAATACAATGATCGGCTTGCGCAACCGCAAAGATTCCCGGTACTCCCATTCTGTGAAGCTGATTTTGTCCTCGGCAGCCGCATCAATGTACTCTCCGTAGCGAGCTCCAATTAGCAGGATGTGCACGTCGCATCGTTCCAGGCGACGGCGGATAGTCTCAATGACCGGAATCGTATCGGAGTGCCAAAGTTCCATACCGCTGGGAATATGCCCGGCTTCCAAGACGGCCTGTTGAATGGTGACCCGGGCGTCCTTAAGGTCTCGCCTCGTCGCTCCAATGAAGATCTCCAGCTTGCGATCAGTGCTGTTACGCATTGGCCCCTCGTCGTGCACGGACGGAAACAATTCAACCGTCGAGGCGAAGTACACACATCGTGAACAGAGTGAGCACACAATTCTAATGTGATCGCCTGACCGCTCTCCACGGCCAATTGTCGTGGAACATCAATTGGCATGCTTGGGCAGAAGCGGCCATTTGTGATCCAGCATCGTCACGAAGGCCCATTGCGCAACGTATGGCGATGTTGAGAGAGCGAGGGACAGGACAGCTTGAACTGTCGTTCGGGAACTCTGAAGCCAGCCGACGGCGCCGCAAGAGGAGATCGCAATGGCGCGCATCAGTTACATAAGCCCCGCCACAAGGCGGCGCACGTTCTAAGCTTAAACGCAGAAGACGGGTCGCGACCGCGGCACAGGCTGTTTCAAAACTATGCCATAAACATCAGTTCCGGTACTCTACTCCACCGGTTCGCTGCGCGGATACGACCCCAGTACTTCCATGCGGACCGCCTTGCGCGACAGTTCCGCCAAGGCCTTTTTGATGCGGCTTTCGTCGGTGTGCCCCTCGAAATCGAGGAAGAACAGGTATCCGACTTCGGCACCCCGCAGGGGGAACGACTCGATCCAGGTGAGGTTGATCTTTCCCTTCTTGAACGCCATTAAGGCGTCGGACAGGGCGCCGGGAGCGTGTGGAATCTGCAGCAGGAGGGCGGTCCGGTCGCGGCCGGTGACCTTGGTCGATTCTTCGCCGATGATCGCGAACCGCGTCACGTTGTGGACGTTGTCCTCGATCCGCTCGGCCACGATCTGCAGGTCGTACTGAACGGCTGCCTGGCGGCTGGCGATGGCGGCGGCGCCCGGCTTGTCGCGGGCGAGCTGGGCGGCGGTGGAGGTGCTGGTGACTTCGTGCAGGTTGGCCCGCGGCATGTTGCGGGCGAGCCAGTCCCGACATTGCGACAGGGCCTGCGGCTTGCTGTAAACCTCGACGATTTCGCTGCGCGGCGAGCGCGACATCATGTTGTGATGGATCGACATCTGCACTTCGCCGCAGATGCGCAGCGGCAGCCGGGTGAACATGTCGAGCGTATCGACGATCCGGCCGTCCGTGCTGTTTTCGATTGGCACGACGCCGTATTCAGCGTGGCCGCGATTCACTTCCTCGAAGACCGAGGCGATCGTATTGACCGGGATCAGGTCGGCGGTGCGGCCGAACCGCTCGATGGCCGCCAGGTGCGTGAAGCTGAACTGCGGGCCAAGATACACGGCGCGCAGCGTCTTGAGGCGGCTGCGAGCGCTGGTGATCAGCTCCCGGAAAACCGCGTGCAGCGACGCCGACGGCAACGGGCCGGCATTCTGCGTGTCCAGCCGCTGCCAGAGTTCCTGTTCAACCGAGTGATCGAACAGCGATTCCTGTCGCTCGCGACGCCCTGAGAGCTGCCGCGTTGTCAGCTCGGTCCGCTCATTCAGCAGCTTGAGGAGGTTTTTGTCGAGGGAACGCAGCTTGGCGTCGATGCTGTCGGCGCTGCCGGTGGCGCGCGGACGGGCTGACGCGGGACGTTCGGGTTTGCGTCGGACGACACGCGACGGTGCGGGACGGGCCGGAGTGCGTTTGCGCGGCGGCGGGGAGACTCGTGCCGCCTTTTTGACGAGTTTTTTAGTGGCTCGCTTTGCCATGAGGACGTTCCCGGACTAGTGGCGCACCGCGCCGATGCTGTTGGCCTCCCCGGGTCGCCGTTCCCCCCTGCGCACCGGACCGAATCAGTCCCCCCGACGCAGCCGACCCCCCAAAGCTGTTTCGTCCCTGCCCCAATCACTGCTCCGCGTCCTGCCGCTATCGGCAGGCGAGGTTGGAAGTGCAAGTTTCGTATGTGGTTATGGCGACGTGCCGCCTGGCCCTCCGGCAGCCAAACATTGAACTGGATGGCTGACCAGAGATGCCGTTCAGGCAGGCCGTCTGCTGTTAACCTCCAACGCGCCAATCACTTGGAGCGCTGTTTTAACCAGCCTGAAAATGAGTGTCAAGGAGCACGGATGTGTGCCACGGCCGCGGTGGACGGAGGTCAGTTGTGTGCCATTTTGACCGATGCCCGTTCTGTCTTGCGGCGCGACGTGTGTGCCAATATGGCATTTTCTTGTGGGCTGCCATTTCGCTCGTCGTTGTATCTCTCTATGGATGAATCACTTATCGATATCA
>JAEUIG010000298.1 GCA_016795125.1 Planctomycetaceae bacterium
TCACGCTGCTGCATGTCCCTGCGGGGATCATGGCGACCACGCCCATTGAACTTGCCGAGTATCTGTGCGTGCTTTTCGCCTACGGACTCGTCTTCTCGCTCTTGTACGTGTTCAGCAAGTCGCTGTGGGGGCCGCTGCTACCGCATATTCTGAACAACTTGTTTTTCGCAGTTGTTTCCTTCGAATGAGCATTGTTGGAGTCCACGCTTCAGTGTGCCCGACACGGCCTGAAGGCTGAACTCCAACGTCAGGCCGAACGCGGCGACGACGAGACCCGCAAAACGTGCCCGTCCGGGTCGTGGACGCGCATTTCGTACATTCCCCACGGGCGGACGAACGGAGGCTCGTCGATACGGGCGCTATTCCGCGCCCAGGACTCGTGCAGCGCATCGACCTGTTCGGCCGTTTCCACGTCGAGATGCAGCCACATTCCGGGCGCGCCCTGGCTTCGCTGCGAGAGCATGATCTGCACGTGCCCGATGGCCACGAGTGCGAACCCCGGCTCGGCGGTCTCTCCCGCCTGGAGAAACCGCTGCTCCTCGTTGGACCACGCCCAGCCCAGCCGGAATCCGAGCACGTTCACGTAGTAGTCGATGCTCCGCGCAACGGAGTCGACGCACAGGATCGGCCGGCAGTCGAAGATTCCGGCGTGATGGTTGTCGGTCATGTGGGAGTTCATAGCGGGATGTTGGAGTACACGCGTTGGCGTGGAGCGGCGGGGGTGAACCCCGCCGCTCAGCGCGCGGCGACGCTGGAGAGATCGCACAGTGGCACGATGTCCGTGGTGGAGCGCAACAGTTCCCCCATGGTGACGCGTGCGAAGGCCGCTTCGGTGGCGGCGTAGGCGCGATCGAGTTCGCGGTGCAGCGGACAGAGCGAGGTGTGCGACGGCAAGCCCAGCGGGCAGTGCCGGATGCGCTCCAGCGGGGCCACGGCATTCACGACGGTGAGAATGGAGATGTCGTCGGCGGCCTGAGCCAGCGAATAGCCTCCGCCGGGACCGGGTCGCGATTGCACGAGGTTGGCTTCGGCGAGGTCCTGCAGGACCTTGTGCAGGTATCGTCGGGGGACCTTCGTCCGCGCCGCCAGCGAGTCTGCGGATAAGGATGCATTCCCGGCCTGCGCCAGGCACGCCACTGCCCGGAGCGCGTACTCGGCCGTTTTCGGCAACATTGTTCGTTCCTTCCGGTGAGAATCTTGCCGCCAGGAATTGTATACCTTGACATGCAGAATTCAACCGATACTCTGGAAAGTGATGCCTCACCACACACGCCGCCAGAATGCGGTCGGTGCCCGCCACACGATGCATGACAAACGAGGGGTCTGCATGTTTCCCTCCAGAATAATCTGCTCCACGCTCCTGATTGTTGTCCTGGCTCTGCTGAGGCCGACCGCCGCACAGGACGCGTTCGAGGCCGCGCCCGTCTCCTACAGCGAGAGCACTCCCGAGAATTGTATCAGCCGGCTGCAGGCCAGGCTCGATTCCGGAGACGCCTCGCTCAGCTTTGACGATCGCTTCGGCTATCTCCCGGCGGTGCTGACGGCGCTTGATGTGCCTGTGGAGTCGCAGGCGCTCGTGTTCTCGAAGACCAGCCTGCAGCTGCGACGCATTTCTCCCCGCACGCCACGCGCGATCTACTTCAACGACGAAGTGTATGTGGGATTCTGCCAGTCCGGGGACGTGCTGGAAGTCTCCACCAGCGACCCGCAACTGGGCGCCGTTTTTTACACGCTCAGCCAGCGGGCCGCGACGGAGACGCCGAAATTCGCACGACAAACCGACAACTGCCTGATCTGCCATAGCTCATCACGAACCGATTCCGTGCCGGGTCATCTCGTCCGCTCGCTGCATGTCGACAAGGGGGGGCATCCGCTGCTGTCCGCCGGCAGCCGCAATGTGAATCACACCACCCCCATTTCCGAACGCTGGGGAGGCTGGTACGTCACCGGCGAGCACGGCGATCAGAAACACCTCGGCAATCTCATCTGCGACAACGACGTCGATCCTGAGCAGGCAGACAACGCCAACGGCCAGAACGTCACCTCGCTCGGCGACCGGTTCCATACAGAACGCTATCTGTCGCCGCACAGCGACATTGTTTCGCTGATGATCCTGGAACACCAGGTGCTGGTCCACAACCGGTTGACGAATGCGAACTTCGCGACGCGGCAGGCGTTGGCCTATGACGCGACGATGAACCGCATGCTGGAGAAGCCCGGCGGAGAACGCCTGGAAAGCACCACGCGGCGAATCCACAACGCGGGGGACAAGCTCGTCGAAGCCCTGCTGTTGGTGGACGAAGCTCCGATCACTGCGGCGATTCGCGGGACTTCCGGCTATGCCGAGGTTTTTTCCGGACACAGTGCCCGCGATCCGCTGGGACGTTCGCTCCGCGATCTCGACCTGACGCGGCGTCTGTTCCGGTATCCGTGCAGCCCGCTGATTTACTCCGCGTCGTTCGCCGCGCTTCCCGACGAGGTGCGGATCTACGTGTGGGAACGGATGCAGGCGATTTTGTCGGGCGCCGACCAGTCGGAGGTCTTCGCCCATCTGTCTGCGGAGGATCGCCAGGCGATCGCGGAAATCCTGCGGGCCACACTGCCGGAAGCCGCCGAGCGGCTGTAGTGCGCGGCGCGCCGGGCACAGGGCGTGGTGAGCTTGGAGAGCGTTCCCCACGCCGATCCCGTTGGTCTCGGCGTGCCACCCGGGACTCAGCATGGGCCGAAGTTGCCGCAACTGGAGCGGATGCAAACCGGTGGCGGATTTGCTATCAGAGCCGCATGCGTGCGCTCCAACAGTCCGATCATCAGATGCCGACCGCAGCTCGCGGCGTGCGGACGCGTCGCGCTGTGCTTGTCTTGTGTTTGCTGGGGTTAAGCGGCTGCGGGGCGCCGGCGACTCCTCCGGCGGAGAGCACGAGTTCCGATCCGCCAATCCCGACGTCGACGCAAGTCACTCCTCCCACCGGTCCGTCGGCCGCCGAATTGCGGCGGGCGTTGGGTATCGGCGACGAGGCTGTCTTCGAGAAGCGCGGCGGCCAGATCGTCAAAGCCGACATCAGCGACAAGCGGGTGAAAGACCTGTCCCCGCTCAAGGGGTTGCCACTGACGGTCCTCGACCTGACCAGCAGCAGCGTCACGGACCTGTCGCCGCTGCAGGGGATGCCGCTCGACACGCTCCTGCTGGCGAACACGCCGGTCACCGACTTGTCGCCGCTGCGCGACGCGCCGCTGGAGCGACTATCGATCGCGGAGACGCCGATCTCCGACCTGTCGCCGCTGGCGGGCCGGCCGCTGATCACACTTGATGCACGGGCGTGCCAGGTGACGGACCTCGGCCCGCTCCGCGGGATGCCGCTGAAGGAACTCATCCTGATCGAGACGCCGGTGACCGATCTGTCGCCGCTCGCAGACCTGCCTCTGGAACTGCTGGAACTCACCGATTCGGCCGTCAGCGACGTGACGCCGCTGAAAGGCAGCCCAGTCACCCTGCTGTATCTCGAAGGGACGAAGGTGGCAGACATCGCCCCGCTGGCCGGTCTGCCGCTCAAGAAGCTGTGGCTGAAGGACACGCCGGTCGCAGACATCTCGGCGCTGAGCGGCATGCGGCTGGAGGAACTGAGCCTGATGAACACCCAGGTGGCGAACATCGACGCCTGCCGGACGATGCCGCACATCGGCATCCTGTGGCTGCGCGGAACGCAGGTGACGGACCTGTCGCCGCTGAAGGATGTCGACATTCCCAGCCTGGACGTGCAGGGAACGCCGGTATCCGACCTGTCGCCGCTCGCGGGCAAGTTCTCGCTGCAACGGCTGAACATCGCGGATTCCGCCGTGTCCGACTTGCGCCCGCTGGCCGCGCTGTCGCTGACGCGGCTGATCTTTACGCCGTCCAAGATTGAGCATGGCATCGAGATCATCCGCGGCATGCAGTCGCTGCAGGCGCTGGACGTGCAGTTTGAAGACGCCAGCAGCGTGCTGCGTCCCGATGAGTTCTGGGCGAAGTACGACGCGGG
>JAEUIG010000342.1 GCA_016795125.1 Planctomycetaceae bacterium
CCCACAGCCGTCGGAATAGGTAATGGGAGAGCCGAACGACAGCCCGCCGGCCGCGGAATGGACGCCGGTGCGATGAAGGCATGAAAGGCGCGCTGCAGAGGGGCAACGCTCCCCTGCGAGTTGCGGCTAGACCGTGGCTGATTTCGGATTTCGCGGCTCGGATCGCGAGCTTCCGACCGGGTTCCAGTCCTGGATCGCGCGGACCTGCAGGGCGGGAGAAGCGGCGCGGTGCTCGAGGGCGCGGACCATCGCGATGAAGCCGGGGAGGGTCGTCACGCAGGGGACGCCGTACGTGACGGCGGCGGCGCGGATCTTGCCTTCGTCCGTGCGGGCTCCCTTGCCGCTGGGAGTGTTGAAGATGAACTGGACGTCGCCGTTGGCCATGTAGTCGATGAGGTTCGGGCGGCCTTCCTGGACCTTGCGGACGGTTTCGACCTCGATGCCGTTCGCGCGCAGTACATCGGCGGTGCCGCTGGTGGCAATCAGCTTGAAGCCCAGATTGACCAGCTTGCGGGCCGGGTTGACGATCTGTTCCTTGTGATTGCGGGCCATGCTGATGAAGACCTTGCCGGAGGTCGGCAGCGCCAGCCCGGCGGCCACCTGACTCTTGGCGAACGCTGCTTCGAACGTTTCATCGATGCCCATCACTTCGCCGGTCGACCGCATCTCGGGACCGAGGATGATATCCACGCCGGCAAACCGCACGAACGGGAACACGCTTTCCTTGACCGAACAATGTTCGGGCCAGACTTCTTCGGTGATGCCCTGATCGGCCAGCGTGACGTGGACCATGCACTTCGCGGCCATCTTGGGCAGCGGGAGGCCGGTGGCTTTGGAGACGAAGGGAGAGGTGCGGCTGGCGCGCGGGTTGACTTCGAGGACGTAGATGGCGTAGCGGGATTGCTGGTTCATCGCCCTCACCCCCGGCCCCTCTCCCGGGGGGAGAGGGGAGGACGATCCTGAATCCTCTTTCTTCACTGCGAACTGGATGTTCATGAGGCCGCAGACTTTGAGTTCGCGGGCGAGCGCGTAGGTGGCCTGCTTGATTTCGTCGATGACGGCTTGCGGCAGCGTGTAGGGCGGCAGCGCGCAGGCCGAGTCGCCGCTGTGGACGCCGGCTTCTTCGATGTGTTCCATCACGCCGCCGACGAGCGTCAGCGTGCCGTCGGAGATGGCGTCGACATCGACCTCAATCGCATCCTCTAGGAACTTGTCGATGAGCACCGGGTGATCGGGTGAAGCATCGACTGCTTCGTTCATGTAGCGGGTGAGCTGCTGTTCGTCGTAACAGATCTCCATCGCGCGGCCGCCGAGGACGAAGCTGGGACGGACGAGGACCGGGTAACCAATGCGTGCGGCACTCGTGCGGGCGCCTTCGACGTCGACCGCGATGCCGTTGGGCGTCTGCATCAGGTTCAGCCGCTCCAGGACTCGCGCAAACTTTTCGCGGTCTTCGGCGGCGTCAATGCTGGCGACGCTGGTGCCGACGATCTTCACGCCGGCGGCTTCGAGACCTTTCGCAAGGTTGAGCGGAGTCTGGCCGCCGAACTGGACGATCACGCCGTCCGGCTGCAGGCGGTCGCAGATGTTGAGCACATCCTCGGTGGTCAGCGGCTCGAAGAAGAGCAGATCGGACGTGTCGTAATCGGTGGAGACGGTCTCCGGGTTGGAGTTGACCATCACGCTCTGGATGCCGAGTTCGCGCATGGCGAACGAGGCCTGGCAACAGCAGTAGTCGAACTCGATGCCCTGGCCGATGCGGTTGGGTCCGCCGCCGAGAATGACGATGCGTTTGGTCGGATTCTGGATTTTGGATTTTGGATTTTGGATTTCAGAATTCGACGTGAGCGGTCCGGGGGCTTCGCACTCGCTCTCGTACGTCGAGTAGTAGTAGGGCGTGTAGGCTTCGAACTCGGCGGCGCAAGTGTCGACCTGCTTGAAGGTGGCGATGATGCCGAGGTCCTTGCGACGCTGGCGGACGTCCATCTCGGTGGCGCCCCACCACCAGGCGAGCTGGCGGTCGGAGTAGCCGTTGCGCTTGGCGAGCCGGATGAGATCCGTGCTGGCGTCCTCCAGGCGATGGACCTCACGGATCTGGCCTTCGAGGGCGACGAGGTCGCGAATCTGCCGCAGGAACCACGGGTCGATGTGCGTGAGATTGAAAATCTCTTCAACGGTCAGGCCGGCCTTCATCGCAAAGCGGATGTAGAACATCCGGTCGGCGTTGGGAATCGCCAGCTTGGTGCGAATTTCGTCGAGCGGGGGCTGCTTGTCGGTGCCCCACAGGTCTTTCTTGCCGCCGCCGAGTCCGAAATGGCCGATCTCCAGGCCGCGCAGCGCCTTCTGCAGCGACTCTTTGAACGTGCGGCCGATGGCCATCGTCTCGCCGACCGACTTCATCTGGACCGTGAGGGTCGGGTCGGCGTCGGGGAACTTCTCGAATGTCCAGCGGGGGACTTTCGTGACGACGTAGTCGATCGTCGGTTCGAAGCAGGCGAGGGTTTCGCGGGTAATGTCGTTGGAGATTTCGTTCAGGCGATAGCCGACCGCCAGCTTGGCGGCGATCTTGGCGATCGGGAAGCCGGTCGCTTTCGACGCCAGCGCACTGGAGCGGCTGACGCGGGGGTTCATCTCGATGATGACCATCCGGCCGGTCTGCGGATTGATCCCGAACTGCACGTTTGAGCCGCCGGTTTCAACGCCGATCTCGCGGATGCAGGCGAACGTGGCGTCGCGCATCCGCTGATATTCCTTGTCGGTCAGCGTCTGGGCGGGGGCGACGGTGATCGAGTCGCCGGTGTGGACGCCCATCGCGTCGAAGTTCTCGATGGCGCAGATGATCACGCAGTTGTCGGCGCAGTCCCGCATGACCTCCATCTCGTACTCTTTCCAGCCGAGGACCGATTCCTCCAGCAGGACTTCGTTGATGGGGGAGAGCTTGAGTCCGTACCGGACCTTTTCTTCGAACTCCTCGCGGTTGTATGCCACGCCGCCGCCGGAGCCGCCGAGGGTGAAGCTGGGGCGGATGATGAGCGGCAGGCCGATTTCTTCGATGGCCTGCCGGGCGTCATCCATGCTGCGGACGACCTTGCTGCGGGGGACGTCGAGGCCGATCTTGATCATGGCCTCCTTGAACGACTCGCGGCCCTCGGCCTTCTGGATGACGTCGGCGCGGGCGCCGATCATTTCGACGCCGAACTTCTCCAGCACGCCGTGGCGATTGAGGTCCATCGCGGTGTTGAGGCCGGTCTGGCCGCCGAGCGTGGGGAGCAGGGCGTCGGGGCGTTCCTCCTCGATGATGCGGGCGACGTACTGCCAGGTGATCGGCTCGATGTAGGTCCGGTCGGCCATCTCCGGATCGGTCATGATGGTGGCCGGGTTCGAGTTAACCAGCACCACCTCGTAACCTTCGTCGCGGAGCGCCTTGCAGGCCTGCGTTCCGGAATAGTCGAACTCGCAGGCCTGACCGATGACGATCGGGCCGGAGCCGATGATGAGGATCTTGTGGAGGTCGTCGCGTCGAGGCACGGGAGGGGCGAGGGTCCAGGGCTAAGGGTCGAGGGGCATCGTTGAGCGTTTAGGGTTGGGCGTTTAGGACGTCTCAACGCTGAACGCTAAACTCTCAACGCTCCCCGCGCAGTCCGGGTGCGCAGTTGGTCGTCGGGGGTGCGCGCGGGCCGGTGGCAGCGGTCTGCGCGCAAATTTCGTCCACGTTA
The DNA here is from genome assembly GCA_016795125.1 of Planctomycetaceae bacterium. Classification (GTDB taxonomy): domain Bacteria; phylum Planctomycetota; class Planctomycetia; order Planctomycetales; family Planctomycetaceae; genus JAEUIG01. The sequence goes on from JAEUIG010000342.1 coordinate 3,717, forward strand.
GCAATCCGGGCGCGGGAATCAACCGTTGGGGGTTGGATTTCGCATCGGCGCTGTGTTCTGTTTGCGGCTGATCCCTCGAACAAGCCGCACACCGCCGACCCGCAGGTCTCCTCGAACGCCGTTTCGCGCTGGTATGATCGTTCGACGACGCGGAACGGCCGCACGTTCAACCGGATTTCGGCGGACGTCGCGCTTCGCTGAAGCGTCTCGTGCCGCCTTCCCCAGAGATTGCCTGACATCATGCCGGACGCTGCTGCGACCATTCCTGAGACGACATCCAGCGGGTTTGCGGGATGGCAATCGAACTTGCGATGTCCGGACTGCGGCCGGGAGTTCGCAAGTGAGACCGCCTGGGAGTGCCGCTCGTGTGGATTCCGGTCGCCGTCGCCGCGGGACCTGCGACCGATCAGGCCGCAGGTCCGGTCGCACCCGTTTGACCTGACGCAGCTAAAGAACCCGGAGCGCGAACTGGAGGGAATTACCGTTGGTCCCCCAAAGATTGTGTATGACGGGCCGTGCCCTGGGCGCAGCCCGCAACTCGTCTTCTCGGCGCTGGCGGCGCACTGCGGGCGCGGGAGCCGTCTGCTGGACCTCGGGTGCGGCCCCAGGGATCAGGCGGAGCCGGCCGCACACATGTCGTATGAGTACCTCGGAATCGACTACTCAAACGCGAAAGCCGACCTGCTGGCGGACGCCCATGCACTGCCGTTCGCTGGGGGCAGCTTTGATGCGGTGCTCTCGTTTGCGGTCTTCGAGCATTTGCATAACCCGTTCCTGGCGATCCGGGAAGTCAGCCGCATCCTGAAGCCGGGGGGCGTGTTCGTCGGCGTCGTGTCCCAGGGAGAGCCGTTTCACGAATCGTATTTTCATCACACGGCCTGGGGCGTCATTGCGCTGGCGGCCAGCACGGGAGAACTGGACGTGGCGCAGATGTGGCCCAGCCGCGACACGCTGCTTGCGCTGGCGCGCATGAGCCGGTACTCGAAAGTGGTGAAGCTGAGCCTGCGGATGCTGGACGTGTTCAACCGCAACACGCCATTC
>JAEUIG010000361.1 GCA_016795125.1 Planctomycetaceae bacterium
GACGATGTTTGGCTTAACGTCGGCCGCCGATGCCGCTGCGCATGTTTGTACCAATAAAGTCAGGACGATCGAGCCGATAGCGCCAGCCATTCTGAGGAGCGGGCGATTCACAGGATTCATGAGTCAGATGTCTTCAGGGCGTACGACTTTAGAAAGCCGCAATTTGGGCAGCGGAATGTCGAAATGGGAATCACTGTCTTTTTCTCCCCGAAGACATACCCCGCCAGTATTAGGCTTCCGAAAACTCCGTACTCGGGCTTACCTGCAACCCAGTCAGACAACTGCTGAGCCCCCAAGCCGCGATCCGGGATAAACCCCTCGTCCATGGAAACGTGACAGTCAGGGCAGACTTGCGGCGTGCTCACGGTGACTCCGTTTCCTCTGTTCCCTCCTGTTCTTCTTTCGTCCGACCGCTCGTCACGTAATGTGCGCGCCCTGCGTCTCGACGTACACCGCGTACAGCGATGTGCTGGCCCCCATGAACAGCCGGTTGCGTTTGGTCCCGCCGAAGCACAGGTTGCCGCAGATTTCCGGCAGGCGGATGTGGCCAATGCGGGTGCCGTCCGGAGCGAAGCACTGCACGCCGTCGTAGCCGTCGCCGACCCAGCCGGTCGCCGCCCACAGGTTACCGTCCACGTCCATGCGGATGCCGTCGGCGAAACCTGCGCCGGACTTCTTTTCGCCGGTCGAAGTCACGAAGTCGAACTGCATCGACACGAACTCCCGGCCGTTCTTCAGCGTCTTGCCGTCCTGGATGTCCCACACCTTGATGTTCTTCGGCGCCTCCGGGTAATGCGACGCACCGGTGTCGGCGACGTACAGCTTCTTGTAATCGTGCGAGAAGCACAGTCCGTTCGGCTTGAAGATTTCATCCGTCAGCTTCTCGATGCGGCCGGTCTTCGCGTCGATGCGGTAGACCGCTTCCTTGAGGAGCAGTTCTCCCTTGTGCCCTTCGTAGTTCATCAGGCTGCCGTAGCCCGGATCGGTGAACCAGATGGATTCGTCGTCGGGATGCACGACCGCATCGTTCGGGGCGTTGAACGGCTTGTCCTCGAACTTGTCGGCCAGGACGGTGATCGAACCGTTGTGCTCGTAACGGACGACGCGACGGTTGCCGTGCTCGCACGAAATCTGCCGCCCCCGGTAGTCGAACGTATTGCCGTTGGAGTTGCCGGCCGGGTGCCGGAACGTGCTGACGTGGCCGTCCTCTTCGAGCCAGCGCATCTGCACGTCGTTAGGGATGTCGCTCCAGACGAGATACTTGCCGACGCCGTTCCAGGCGGTGCCTTCGGCCCACAGCATGTTCGGGTTGTGATACAGCCGCTGGATTGGCGTGTTGCCGAGCGCATACTTCGCAAACCGCTTGTCGAGCGTGACGATGTCCGGATCGGGATACCGCACAGGCTGCGTGCCAGGCCCGTAGTCGCGTCCCAGCGCCATCGAGGCGGTGGCAGCCGCGGCCGTTGCGAGGAAGGACCGGCGGGCGAGAGAAATCGGCGAAGTGGCCGCGGCGTCACGCTGCGTCTTCATGCGGGCTCCTGGTCGTGCATCAAGGGTGCGGAGAGAGAACGTCGGCATCCTACCGCGGGGCAGGCGCGTGCGAAACCGCAAGCGGAGATGGCGCGCCGGCCTCAGCGGTTGCTGAGCAGGCCGGCGGAGGATTCAAAGAACTTGCGGCGTCGCAGTTGCGAGTGGCCGTCGGTCCGCTGCTGCGATGCTTCGAGGTCGCGGAGATTCGCCGCGCAAATCCGGCAGCCGACGGTCTGCAGGTGGAAGTCGATGTAGGCGTGCAGTCCGGAATCGAGCGTGCCGAGCAGGTAGCTGCCCAGCTGGCTGCGCGTCAGGCAGCTGAGACGTTCGCGGCGCCAGATTTCGCCGACGGAATGCCCCCCCTGATCGCGGCGGCGCGCCAGGATGTGGGCCTGTTGGCGCAGTGTGCTCGATGCCCGCAGTTCCTTTTCGACCAGTGCGGCGCGGTCCGGTGCGAGCATCTCATCGAGATACGCCAGCAACTCGGCGTCGGTGACGGACGGCGAACTCATTCGGGGTTCCGCACTGATGGAATCGCTCACGCCCGCAGTGTATCCGGCCACGGGACCGATTGCACCGTCAATGCGGACTGATGCAGCCGCAATGGGGTGGCACGTCCCTGAGCGGAGCGAAGGGCGTGGCACGGGACTGCCAATCTCGCCTCAGGCGACGTCACTCGCGCACGCCACGCCCATCCCGTTGGTCTGGGCGTGCCACCCCACTCGTTCCCTGAAGTGCAAGCGCCACGGCTGCCGCGAGCGCCGCCACATCGTCGAACGAATGCAGGCTGCAGACCGAAATGCGCAGCCGGGACGAATTGCGCGGAACCGTTGGTGGCCGAATCGCACCGACAAGAAACCCCTGATCCGACAGCGACTGCGCCACTCGCATCGTTTGCCCCGCGTCGCCGAGCACGACGGGAACGATCGGTCCCCTCGATGCGGCCAGCGGCTCGATCCCGAGCGACCGCAGTGCGACGCGCAACTCGTCACTGCGCTGTTGCAGGATCGCGCGCCGCTGCGGTTCGGCCTCGATGACATCGAGCGCGGCCGCCGCCGCCGCGCAACTCGCCGGAGAGAGGGCCGTGGAGAACACCTGCGGCCGGGACTTGTTCCAGAGCCAGTCGATCAGAGACTGCGGACCGACGACGAAGCCCCCCTGCGATCCCAGTGCCTTGCTCAATGTGCCGACGCGGATCACCGAATGTTTCACGTGAAACACTTCACACGCCCCTCGTCCATGATCGCCGAACACGCCAGTGCCGTGCGCCTCGTCGACCAGCAGCATCGCGTCATGGCGTTGCGCGATCTGCTCCAGTTCGCCCAGCGGCGCGAGGTCGCCGTCCATGCTGAACACGCCGTCCGTCACGATCAGTTTGCGGCGCACGTCGCGATGCTTGGCGAGTTCGCGATCGAGTGCTGCGGCGTCGGCATGGGGATAAACGCGGACCCGCGCGCCGGAGAGGCGGCAGCCGTCGATCAGGCTCGCATGATTGAGCCGGTCGCTGATGACGAGATCGCTGTCGCCGACGAGCGCCGCGATGGCACCGACATTCGCCGCGTAGCCGGTGGGAAACAGCAGCGCGGCCTCGGCGCCTTCGAACGCGGCCAGCCTGGCTTCCAGTCGTTCGTGCCACTCGGTGCGACCACAGACCAGTGCGCTGGCGCGTGCTCCGGTCCCCGCCGAATCGAGCGCCTGCCGCGCCGCTTCGGCCAGCCGTGGATCGCCGGCCAAACCCAGATAATCATTGCCGGCGAAATTTCGCAATCGGCGGCCATCGACCTCGCACCACCCACCCGCAAGGGGCTGCACCGTCCGCCGCACGCGCCGGAGGTTCTCGGCCTGCAGTTGGGAGAGTTCGGTGGTGATCCAGTCGAGAGGATTGTGCATCGAGATCAAAGGGCCGCAGATGCCGCAGATTCAAGAGAGTCCCGCAGATGGTCGTGCCCACAAGCCATCTGTGTCAAACTGGCGAACCCGCGGCCAGCCCGTCGTGTCGCCGCCAATCGGTTTTCGAGTCTCAACGTTCCGCTTTCCACTCTCGGCTTTCCGCTGTCCCACAGGTGCCTCCCGCCGCCCAGATGTCTATCATGGCGGACTCGACACAGAACGTCCCACCAACGACTCCCATGCCCAAGCTCAACAAGATTTCCTCCCGGATCACGCAGCCCGCTTCGCAGGGGGCTTCCCAGGCCATGCTCTACGGCACCGGCATGCAGCCGGCCGACATGGACAAGCCGCAGGTCGGCATTGCCAGTGTCTGGTACGAGGGGAACACCTGCAACATGCACCTCCTGAAGCTGGCCGAGAAGGTCAAGGAAGGAGTGCAGGCGGCCGGCGCCGTGGGAATGCGGTTCAACACGATCGGCGTGTCGGACGGCATTTCGATGGGAACGGAGGGGATGAGTTTTTCGCTCCAGTCGCGCGACCTGATCGCGGACTCGATCGAAACCGTGATGTGCGCGCAGTGGTACGACGGCCTGATCACAATCCCGGGCTGCGACAAGAACATGCCCGGCTGCATCATGGCGATGGGACGCCTCAACCGCCCCTCGCTGATGATCTACGGCGGCACGATCCGCGCCGGCTGTTCGGCCAAGCTGGCCGGGGTCAAGGGAGTGACCGGCGACAAGCTCGACGTCGTCTCCGCGTTCCAGTCGTATGGCCAGGCGATCACCGGAGCCATCTCGGAAGACCAGCGGCGTGAGATCGTCCGCTGTTCGATTCCAGGAGCGGGCGCATGCGGAGGGATGTACACCGCCAACACCATGTCCAGCGCGATCGAAGCCCTGGGCATGTCGCTGCCGTACTCGTCGTCGATCCCGGCCGAAGACCCGGCCAAGCTGGAGGAGTGCTTCCAGTCGGGCGCGGCGATTCACAAGCTGCTCGAACTCGATCTCAAGCCGCGCGACATCATGACGCGGCAGGCGTTCGAAAACGCGATGGTCGTCGTGATGGTGCTCGGCGGCTCGACAAACGCCGTGCTGCACCTGATCGCGATGGCCCGCAGCGTGGGGGTGGAGCTGACGATCGACGACTTCCAGAAGGTCAGCGATCGCGTCCCGTTCCTGGCCGACCTCAAGCCGTCCGGCAAATACGTGATGGAAGACCTGCACCAGGTCGGCGGCACGCCGGCGGTCATCAAGTATCTGCTGTCGAAGGGACTGCTCGACGGATCGTGCATGACGGTCACCGGCAAGACGCTGGCGGAGAACGTCCGCGATCTGCCGGGACTGAGCGAGGGACAGCCGATCCTGCGTCCGCTGGAAAACCCGATCAAGCCGACGGGGCACATCCGCATCCTGCGCGGCAACATTGCGTCGGAGGGGGCGGTCGCCAAGATCACGGGCAAAGAAGGGCTGATCTTCACAGGACCCGCGCTGTGTTATGACAGCGAAGAGGACATGCTCCACGGCCTGGAGCAGGGGAAGATCAAAGGTGGCGAGGTGATCGTCATCCGCTACGAAGGTCCGCAAGGGGGCCCCGGCATGCCGGAGATGCTGACGCCGACATCGGCGCTGATGGGAGCGGGACTGGGCGACAAGGTGGCGCTGATTACCGACGGGCGTTTTTCCGGCGGCAGCCACGGGTTCATTATCGGCCACGTGACTCCAGAAGCGCAGGTCGGCGGCACGATCGCCGTGCTGCAGGACGGCGATCAGATCACGATCGACGCGGAGAAGAACCGGCTCGACGTGGCGCTGAGCGACGCCGAACTGGCGCGGCGCAAGGCCGCCTTCAAGGCGCCGCCGTTCAAGGCAACGCGCGGCACGCTCTACAAATATATCAAGACGGTGAAGAGCGCCAGCGAGGGCTGCGTAACCGACGAGTAGGCGGCTCGCGGGGCCCCCGTCAACTCTGTTGTTCAACTCTGTTGTCAGTCGGTCGCGGCGCCTGCAACGCCGCGGCCGATGGCAGCGACCGGATCAGTCGACGACTCCCCGGTCGCGGGTGAACGCTTCCTGCAGCCATGTCCGCAGGGCGATTTCCTGTTTGCGGGCACGAGCCACCAGCTGCACCGCCTGTTCGCCCAGTTCAACCAGGGCGGTCTCGGCGCGTTTTTCATCCGGCTCGATGCGCGCGACCATCGGCTGGAGCACGTCGGCCCGGGCGAGCAGCCCTTGAATCGTTTCGGCGATCCAGGCGTCTTCTCGCTGTACGCAGTCGGCATTCCGCATCATCTCCGGATCCTCGCGCCGGATCTCTTTGAGCTGCGGCGCATGTGACACCTGGATGCGCCGGATCAGGGCCGGTTGCGCAGCAGCCAGGGCGGCCGTGAACTCCTGCAGCCAGCGCTCCATTTCCCCGGAGACCAGCGGCGTGCCGGCGGCGGTTTCCAGCTGTTCCAGGACTGCGTGGAATTCCCGGTCGAGAGCCTGTTGTTCTTCAAGTGCGGTCATGGATGGAGTCGGCGGGTTAATCTGTGGTGAGTTCCGGCCTGTCCGAATTGTGTGCGCGGGATGCCGGCATTGGCATCCGGGACTTCCCGGTCTCGACGCCGGGAGGTCGCCGCCGCTGTCGCGACCGCAGAGGCCTGGCATGAGCCGCGTTCCGGCGACCAGAGTTGAGCGGAGCGATGGCTTCCGCAGACATGCTCGCAATCGAGCGTTGCGACGCCGTTCGCCACTCTGCGCGTGGGCTGCAGCCGGCGCTACGCCTCAACCGGAATGCGCACGGCGAACTGGCTCCCTGCCGCGGCGGAGCTGCGCAATTCCGCCGTACCGCTGTGGATGTCGGCGATTCGGCGGACGATCGCAAGTCCGCATCCCAGCTGGCCGGCGGCAATATCCAGCCTGGAGCTGCCGCTGATGAATGGCTCGAACACCTGCGATCGCAACTCGGGCGCGATGCCGGGACCGCTGTCGGAGACGACGAATTCTACTCCGTCGCCCTGCCGAGCGACGGCGATCCTGATCCCGGTTCCTGCGGGAGTGAACCGGATGGCATTGTCGACCAGTTCGGCCAACGCCTGCTGCAGCAGTTCGCGATCGGCGTGAATCGTGTCCGGAGCAGCGTCGAGGTCAATTCGAATCGCATGCCCGCCGGTGCGGGGGAAACGGCAGGCCTCCAGCGCGGACTGCACCAGATCAGCACAGGGGATCGCTGTGCAATGTGTTTCCATCCGTCCGCCCAGGCAGCGGCCCACCCAGCGGAAACGAGTCGTCAATACTCCCAGCTCGTCGATATGTCCCCGCAGAATGCGGCCCAGTTCGTCCGGGGAGAGCGGCGCGGCATGTGCCTGCAATTCCAGGATCATCTGCAGCGGAAACAGCAGGTTGCCGAATTCATGGGCCAGTTCGCGGAGCGTTGTGCCGATGCGGTTCTCGAGTTGTGCGCCAGCTCGAGAGTCGGTACGCGGGTCTTGCATGGGTCGAAGTCGCTGCTGCCGTGGTTAGCGGAGTTTTCCTCAGAAGCTGCTGCCGGCGGATTCACGCAACGCTCTGGTCCGTTCTCCAGGGCACCCGAGTGTCCACAGCCATTGCAGATAGCAATTCGGATGAAGAACGACGTTCCGGGGCGCCGTGAGAGTCGCGATGCGCGCGGTCACCAGCGCGTGGTCCGACGCGTTACCTCGTGTTGCGGCACGAACCGCGCCATTCCGGGCCGCGATTGCGTCACCCGATCTCCCGCCATGAGAGGACGCCGCAATCCGCGGGATTGTATCCAAGGCCTGCATGATTTGTCGCCAACATGACATTTGTGTTCGACGCGGCGCGTGACAATAGAGGCCCCTGAACTCCCGACACAGGGATGCGTCCCGGTTTTCGGGATGAGGGGGTGACCGCACTCCTTCCCCGGGGATTTCCTGAGCGTCCCGTCTGGACGCCTCCCTGAACCGGCCCTACATTTCATTGGGGTCAGGGATCACCTGATGGACACCGCCATTGTCGGTGGGCGAAGCGCGCCGCTTCGGCCTTCAGAGCAGGGATGTTATCCACATGGATCCGCTGGGCAGAACCATCTGTCGCGCCAGATTCCGCGCACTGCGTCGTAGGACGCTGCCGGCTTCGATCGCCGCTCTGGCTGTGGTCCTGTGGAGTTCCAGTTCCGCCGAAGCCGCCACGGCACGCAGCGCCAACTTTGAAGTCACGGCGGACTCGGACGAAGTCGCCCGGCTGCTGGCGACCTGTGCCGAGGAATTGCGACAGTCGCTGGCCGTGGAATGGCTGAAATCGGATCTGCCTGCCTGGGAGACGCGCTGCATCGTCCGAGTGGATGCCGGTTGCGACCGCCTCAGCGGGGATACAACGTACTCTGTGTCATCAGGCCGCAGCTTTGGCTGGGAGATGGAGTTGCGCGGGCCGCCGGAGCGGATTGTCGAAACGCTGCTGCCTCACGAGGTGCTGCATACGGTGCTGGCCACGCACTTTCGCTGCGCGGTTCCCCGCTGGGCCGATGAAGGGGCGGCGCTGTCGGTCGAACCAGAAGTCGAACAGGCGCGCCTCTGGGCAATGGAGGGTCCGCAGCTGCTGTGCGGTCCCCGGCAGCCTTTGTCCGACCTGTTCGCGTGCGACGAGTATCCGACCGGCATGGAAAATCTGCGCGCCTTCTACGTGCACGGAGCGTCGATCACCCAGTTTCTGCTGCTGGCGGGCAAAGCCGAGTTCGTCGAGTTCATCAGCCTCGGCATGCAGTCAGGCTGGGATCACGCGGTGAGGACTCATTACGGCTTTACTTCACTCGCACAACTGGAATCCGCCTGGCTGGACTGGCTGCAGCAGGAGCGCCCGGTTGTCTCAGTCACGCAGGGGGAACTGCTGGCGGAGGCCATCCGATCTCCGTCTGACACGTCGATCCTGACCGCCGAACTCGGGCGGGAACCGATCCGACTCTCGGACAGCGGCGCGCAATAGTCTCGCTGCGCTGCGTCCGCGTGCGGACGCGCTCGCGTCGCTCGTGGTTCGCCAACGCACACCGTGGTTGGCCTGCAACCATGTCGTGCGCGGTCACTTGCCTCGATCTCCGTCATCGGCCCGCTTTGTCCGGTCTTTGGCAGTCCAGACTGGGGGTCGGGACACATTGCTCAGACGCACAACCGTTGTTGCCGCGCGTGATTGATGGTCCGCCACCGAGAGCGTGCAACCGTCGTGAGCGCCGCGGCGGCCGGCACTGCCCGCTGCTGACCGAGGCAGGTTCCGCCCCGGCGCAACTGGCTGCGATTCCATGAATTGCGATCGGCAGCATGCGTCGGACGCTCCGGCGAACGCGAACGGCGCGCAAGTTGCGAATGTCGTTCGCAGGTGAAACCACAACTACTTCCATCAGTCATGGAGCCGAAGCGATGGTTACTCGACAGGAACTTGAAGGACAGTGGAATCAGGTCAAAGGCAAGCTGCAGGAGCGTTGGGGAGCGTTGACGGATGACGAACTCCAGCGCGCCAAGGGGAATGCCAACGAACTGATTGGCGTCATTCAACAGCGAACGGGCGAGACGCGCCGTGCCGTGGAAGACTTTTTGTCGACGGCAGTGCAGGAAGGCAGCGGGCGCGCGCAGCAGGCACTGGAGACCGCGCGCGAGTACACCGACCAGACCATGGCGGCGGCGAAGCACGCCTACAACGAAGCCGCCGTGCAATGGAACAGCGGAGTGGATCAGGCACAGCAGATGGTCCGCCGCAATCCGATGGAGTCGCTGGCGGTGGCGTTCGGCGCCGGACTGATCACCGGCGTCGTGGCGGGACTGATTCTTAAAAACCGCTAACGCTGCGGGGTTTATTCCGCATTGCGGGAGTGTCCATCGACAGGAGCGAGAGCCATGAAACGGGAAATCCAGGGGCGAATGCAGGCCGGTGCGGACGCAGAGGGCTGGACGGCCCGCTGCCGCGACGCGACGGCGATGACGGTGGATGAACATCCGCTCGGCACAACGATCGGTGTGTTCGCCATCGGCCTGTCGCTGGGAGTCGCGATCGGCGCCGCATTGACCCAGCCGGCGCACTCACGCAGCCGCCAGGTTGCCGAGTCGCTGGGCCGCCGTCTGCTCGATGCCATGCAGCAGATGCCGGGCTCCGTGTCGCAGTACCTGCAACGCTGAGAGAGGCGGACATGAATCGGACTGAGGCAACGGCGGATGAAATCCGTCTCGCGATGCAGCTGACGCGCGAGCGGGCCAGCGCTGAGATTGCCGAAGTGGTCGCTGGAGCGCGGGAACTCACGGACTGGCGGCATTATCCGCGGCGTTTTCCGTGGTTGACGCTGGGCGCCGCGGCCATGGCGGGGTTCGCCGTCATCCCCAGGCGTGCGGAACCGATCGTGGCCAATGCCCAGGCTCTGCAGGATTTCGCCGATCGGCATCTGCGGGGAGGGGAGCAGAAGGCCAGGGAGCGGGGAATGCTGGGGGCGCTCATTGTGACACTCGGAACAGCGGCGCTGAGAATGGGGCTGTCGGCCGCCGGGCGCGAATTGACGCGGCGCTGGCAGGTCTCGCAAAACACGCTGCGTGAGGAGTTCGCATCATGATTCATCGCGGCAATGGCAGATCGCAAACGAGGCGCCCCAGCGTGAACCGGGTTGCCGGCGACATGGTGCTCACTCCGGAGACGGCGGACCTGCGCCGCCGTGTCGAAACCTACGTTTCCGAACATCCCGCGGTCTGCATCGCCGCGGCCCTGACCATGGGAGCAATCGTGGGATGGTTGATCAAACGCAGATAAACGGCCGGCGGGCAGGAACGGTCCGGCAGAACCTGGCGGGGCTGGCGCACGACGCCATCACGCTGGCGGAACTGCAATGCCAGCTGTTCGCTGTCGACCTGCGACAGGTGCGACGCGTCGCGATGACGGCATGCGCGCAGTTGGCGGCAGGCGCCGTCCTTGCTCTGGGCTGCCTGCCGGTCCTGTTGGCGGCCGGCAGCCAGACGTTGATCGAAGTGTGGAACTGGCCGGCCGCCGCAGCGCATGCGGCCGTCGGCGGAACAGCCCTGGCGATTGCCGTGGGCCTGATGTGGCTGGGCTGGCGCAAACTGGGCCGCTCCCTGAAAACCATGGAGCGATCGCGCAGCGAGTTTTCGGAAACACTGGCGTGGCTGAAGACTTCGCTGCGCGCCTCGGAGGTCCCGTCGATGCAATCCACATCGGAGTTCCCCTGGCACAGGCCGTAGTCGCAGCAACTTGAAACTACCCCAACACGAATCGAGGCAAACCGATGGCCCTTGAGACTCCGTCTGAATTCCGGAATCCGACTTACGCTGTACCCCGTTCGCACGCGATGTCCGAGGCGGATGTCGCCCGCGATCTGTCGACGTATTTTCGAAACTACGCGCGGGAGCGGCCGGACGTCGTCGCGCTGTGGTGCTTCGGGATCGGGTTCGTGCTTGGCTGGAAGCTCAAACCCTGGTGAGCTGGATTCATACCAGGCAGGCGGCTGCCTGGCCGCGATTGTGCACGATCCTGGGAGCGGAAGTCGCGGCATTGCGTTCGGGGGCGACCAGAGATTGGCCGCCCCCGATTGCTGCTTCCTGAAGTCGTGGTGGTTCCGTTGAACGCAATCTGCACGTACAGCGGTCCGCTGGCTGACGACGGCTGATTTCCTTTCGACGAACGCGCCGACGACAGGTTTGGCGCTGACTGTCGGCGATCGCCGGTCCCAAGCGAGCGAATCGCGCGTGTCATCTTGCGGACAGGGCGCCTGCGGCGGCAATCTGTGCCCCTATCTGCTGTACGCCGCACGCAATAGAATCAGAATCGGC
>JAEUIG010000398.1 GCA_016795125.1 Planctomycetaceae bacterium
GACCGACGGCGGTCAGAGCCTGTCGCAGGACCATCGTCGGCTGGGCGACAAGTTGGGCGCCAAGCAGGATCAGCAGAACGGTCGTCGAGATCGGCCAGGTCTGGTCCGGTCCCATCCACGTCTGCAGCAACCGCTCGCCAAAGTAGGCCGCACCGATGAAGAACCCGCCCGCCAGCAGCAGTGTCATTTGCATGCCGCGCGCCAGCAGTCGCTGCACCTCGGCGTGATCGTTCCGCGCGTGAGCGGCGCCGGCCGCCGGCAACACGACGTCGCCGATCTTCTCCAGCGGCTGATGGATCATCTGTACCAGCCGCGAGCCGACGTAATACGGCACGATCGCCCGGGTGCCGAGGACGAAGCCGATCACCACGGTGTCGGTCATGTAGATCATCCGCACCGAAACCCATCGCAGCGCCGTGAACATGCTGAATCCGAACGATTCCGTCAGCACGGCTCGCGTCACCCACCGGCGGCGAACCGACAGGCTCGGCACTTCCCGGTGCGCCAGCCAGCCGGTCAGGCCGTTCTCAGTGAGCGTGACGGCGAGGAAGATGCCGGAAAGAATCAGCAGGCCGAATTGCTGCTGCAGGAACGCAATGGTGAGGCCGAGTCGGACGAAGGCTGTTATTCCCTGCACGGCACTCACGAGATCAAACCGCTGCGCGGCATGCAGCACGCCGCCGTACACGCTGCCGACCATGCCGACGGCCAGGTTCACGCCGAGGATCAGCACGGCGATCTGAACTTCCCGAATTGAAATGGCGCCCCAGCGGTCCAGCCATGGCACGGCGGCGGCAAACCCGGCCGCCAGCAGCAGGACGAGCGTCCCGGCCGCCAGGTACACCGCGACGACCGAGCTGACGACCGCGTTGACGGCGTCCCACTCATCGCGTGCGCGATGATGCGACACGTACCGGCAAACCGTGGGGCCAAATCCGAGATAGAGGATTCCCGAATAGCCGGCGATGGCATTGATGAACACCCAAACGCCATAGCCCTCCTCTCCCATGCGCTGGAGCACCAGCGGCACGAGAAAGAAGCCGACCACCAGCGTCACGACGTGAGCGGCCCAGGAGGCGGCGATGTTGGTGCGGAAGGACATGCGGGTGTTGGTTGTCAGTTGGCGGTTATCGGTCGTCGGCAAAACGGTTCACATTGCGGCGCATTGCGTGGGAGGCTTGCGTACTCGCAAATTGCGGCAATGGTTCAGGATTGTGGGAGGAATGAAGGTCGCGGCGAGTCGCAGGGCTGATCGCAGTGTGGGACGGCGTCTCAGTTCCTGCGTGAGACAATCACGCGCAGCAGGCATGTCACGCTGGGTGAACAGCGCGCTGCCGTACTCCGCGTAGATGTCCGCCTGCTTGGCACGCAGTTGTCCGGGCGGCAATTGCAGTTCATTGGCGATCAGTTCGGCGTTAAACAGTTCCGCGCCGAGGATGTGCTGGACCTGCGATGACAGGTTGAAAGCGGCCGGCGTGTAATGCGACAGCTCCTCGCGGCAGACGGCGACCCGCCATCCGGCGGCCGTCACGCGGAGCCAGAAGTGGTAGTCTTCGACCCCCATCAACCGCCGGTCCTCGTAGAATCCGCCGACCGCTTCCCAGGCCGATTTGCGGACAATCGCTGTGGACGTCCCGATGGCGTTCTGCCGCCAGAGCCGGTCGAAGGTCTGCTCACCGTCGTACTTGAACTTTTCGGCGACATCGACGACGTAGCAATGGACGACGCCGACCTGCTCCTGTTCGAGGCACGCGGCCTGTCGTTCGTTCTTGGACGGCAACCAGGCGTCATCGGCATCGAGAAACGCAATCCATTCGCAGTGGGCCTCGCGGACGCCATGATTCCGGGCGGCCGCGGGACCGGCGTTCGACTGTCGAATCAGTCGCACGTCGGCGCCAAACTGTTCCACGGCCGCCGCCGTGGCGTCGCGCGAACCGTCGTCGACCACGATGATTTCCCGCACGGCCTGCGTCTGTGCGAGCACGCTTTCAATCGCGCGCGCCACACAACCCTCGGCGTTGTAGGCCGGAATCACGACGCTGATGGCAGGCATGGGGGATTTTCGATTTTCGATTTGAAGGGTCGTTCTCTGACCTCTGCTTCACCCGCTGTAGCGCGCGAACAGCTTTACGAACAGGAAGCAGCACATCAGCAGGGCGGCGCTACAGGCGGCCCACCGTTGGACGCCGCGCCAGTTGAGGGTCTGCAGCGGGCGGGGGGCTTTCCGGTGATAGCCCACGAGATTCAGGTACGCGGCGCAGACGCCGACGACCATGTACGTCGGCGCTACGTAGCAGCGCGACAGGGACGCCATGCCCATGCACCACGCGGCGAGGATCGCCGCGATGTACGGCAGCATGCGTTCCAGTTCGGGGTGTTCAATCGCGATCGGGTCGCGCTTGATGCGAAACAGGGCGTATGCCGGGAAGTAGAAGCAGCCGAAGAAGATCGCGCCGCCGAAGAAGCCCAGCTCGACGAACGAGTGCACGTATGAATTGTGCGCGACAAGTCCGGCCAGGTCTGGATACATGCCTTCGCCGATGCCGAACAGTCCACGGAAACTCTTGAGCTGCACCAGTCCTTCGCTCCAGATCTGGATTCGCTCCTGACCGGTGCCGTCCGACAGGTTCATGCTCGCGTGCCGGCCCAGTGCGACCGGCAGCGCCGCCATGCCCAGCACACCGAGTCCGATTGCCACTTTGCCGCCGTATCGCGCCGCCAGCCACACGACGCCCGCAAAGCCGAGCGCCAGCAGGCCGCCGCGCGAGAACGTGTAGTAATAGGCCGTCGCCATCACCGCGAGCGGCACGATCCACAGCCAGCGTGATGAGCCGTTGCGCCGGTCCAGCAGGAAGTACGTCGCGATGATCGCCGTCACCGCGATCAGCAGCGACAGGTCGTTGGGGTCGTGAAAGATCCCGAGTCCGCACAGCCGGAAGATCCAGGTTTCCTGGCCATCCACTGTGATGCCGCTGACTTCCGGGAAGTGCCGCAGCAGGCGGGGTTCCTCGGGCGCCTGCCACCGTTCCTTTTCCTTGATTTCGCGCAGGTCGGTCCGGCCGGACCATTCGTCGACGAACTGGTGATAGTCCTGCAGGCTCCAGGCGATCATCGCGGTGGAACACAGGGCCGTGCACAGCAGGAACGTCCGCAGCCGCTGCGGCGTGTTCACGAGCGACACCAGCAGCATGTAGTACAGGACCACTTTGAACATCATGATCGCGCCGGTGGCGGCCGAAGCCGCCTCGCCGCGGGACACGTGCGACAGGATCACGGCGACGACCATGGCGGCCACGCACAGGTTGATCGGCTGCTGCACCATCGTCCGCAGGGAAAGCTGGTTGTGCAGCCGCTGCAGCGAACAGAGGATCGTGAGGACGATGAGGCCAAGATAGACCTGCACGTCCCCGAGCGCCGGGAACAGCTCGGCGGGCCGCACGAACAGGGCGGCGTTGGTGAGGAGGAACAGGACGTACGCCATCGGCACTGCGATCGAGTCTTGCTCCCTCTCCCCCGAAGGTGGTTTCCCCACTCCCAACCATGTCAGTCGGGGGCGAGGGCCGGGGTGAGGGGTCCAGGTCAGTCGTCAACACAGGGGCCAGGTCGAAAGCGCCAAACGCACGGCGATCCGCGCAGCGCTTTCCAGCCCGGCAACTCTACGCTCCGGACTGCCGCCATTCGGGGCGGTGCGTCGTGATTCGGCGACAGCCCGATGTTGATTTTCGGCAACACGCCGTCACGACGGTGTCCGGACCATCGGTGAGACGGCGAGCGGCGCGGCGCAGGCCTGCCGATTCAGCGGCGAACGCAGCGGATTTTGCCCGCTCCTCAGCCGTCAGCATGTAAGCTTGTGCCGACACCACCGACGGGCGCCCCGATGACGGACCGTACACTGAAAATCGCGATCATGAGCAGCGGGCTGGGACACGTCGCCCGCGGGATCGAGACGTGGGCCGATGTGACGGCCACCGCCATGCACGAGCGCGGCGTCGACGTGACGCTGTTCAAGGGAGCCGGCGACGCCGCGCGGCCGTTTGAACGCGTGGTTCCCTGCGCCGTGCGGCACGGCCGCTGGGCCCCGCGCGTGGCCGAATGGTCGCCGGATTTCGCCTGGCGCTTCGGTTGCGGGTCGGCGTACGACTTCGAACAGATGACGTTCGCACTCCGCGTCCTGCCGCAGTTGTGCCGGGAGCGGTTCGACGTCATTCATCTGCAGGACCCGTGGCTCGCCCTGGTGCTCGAACGCACGCGGAGCCTGCACAAGGCCAGGGTCATCCTGGGGCACGGAACGGAAGAACCGGACTGGTTTCTGCAGAAGCTTGCGCACGTGCAGGAACTCAGCCCGTTTTATCTCGAGCGTCATGGCGATCTGAAAGGACGCCAGTGGTTCGCCGTTCCCAACTTCGTCGATGCGGACAAGTTCCGGCCCGGAGAACAGCGTGCGGCGCGGGAGCTGTTCGGCCTGCCGCAGGACAAGCTGATCGTCCTGTGCGTCTCGGCACTGAATCGTTCCCGGAAGCGGATCCACTGGCTGGCGTATGAATTCCTGCGGGCCGAACTGGACGATGCAATTCTCGTGGTCGCCGGCGCTGAGGAACCGGAGACGGCCGCCCTGCTGGGCGAGATCGAGCCGCTGCTGGCCGACCAGCTCGTCGTCCTCCGCAACGTGCCGCATGCTCAGATGCCGCTTGTCTATCGGACGGGAGACGTGTACGCCATCGGCTCGCTGCGCGAAGTGATGAGCATCAGCATTCTGGAGGCCATGTCGACGGGCCTGCCATGCATCGGCCACACCTGGGGCTCAACGGCCTGGGCGATCGGCGACGGCGGGACGATCGTCGATATGGAGTCGCCGGGAGCGCTGGCCGCCGCGCTGGAGCTGTACCAGGAGCCGGCGCTCCGCGAAGCCCACGGCCATCTCGCGCGCCGCCGGGTCGAGGAACTGTTCTCGGTCGACGCCGTGATGTCGCAGTTCCTGTCGATGTACCGCACCGTGCTGGGTTGGGAACGCACGGAACCGGATGGAACGCGGCGCCGCTTCGATCCGGCTGCGGCGGCCGCACGCTAGATCGGCAAGCCTGTTGGCGTCAGCCCCCGGATCATCGGCGGTCTGGCGCCGCGCCGCTCGCCATTG
>JAEUIG010000421.1 GCA_016795125.1 Planctomycetaceae bacterium
CCCTCGGCAATTGTCGGTCATGACTGCCACCAGCGCTTCGGTTGGAGAATCGGGAACAGCCAGAGCACGAGCACGGCCCCGAGGATCGACACGATCCAGCCGTGCCAGGCGTCGCCGGCCAGCGAGAACGAGACGCCGGGCTGTCCCTTGAATGCCCAATACAGGAATCCCCCGACACACGCGCCGACAATGCCCAGGACCGCCGTCTTGAGCACGCTCAGGCCCTGTCGGCCGGGAATCACTCCTCGGGCGATCAACCCGACGATCAGCCCGCAAATCATCCAGCTCACAATGGTCATGACAGACATTGGATTCACTCCTGCTTCCGGGGTGTGGACGCGAGCGTTCGGCACGAGCGCCGCAGTCGCGGTTACTCTTGAAGACTCAGACCCGCGGCATCGGAGTCACCGCCGCCGATCTGTCCGTTCCATGTTTCCGCCGACAGCCCTCCGGAAAGCTGGAACACCTGGACCATCGTGCCGCTGGTAAACACGTGCACGATGGTTCCGGTCGTCGTTTCGACCTCGGCGGCGGCCTCGCGCACCGAGACGCCCGTGATGCGTTCGATTTCCTGCCGCAGCTCATCGACGGACGTGTCGAAGAGGTTCCGGTGAAACTCTCTGACCTGTTCGGCCCCTGCGGGTGTTCTGGAGAGCGCCATCTCGGCGGGCGTCAGCACCTCGTGCAGTGTGACCACCAGCGTGCCCTCGCTGAGAACGACCGTCACCGACTTAGGCGCGTGACCTGTCCGCTGCTGTTGAAAGTCGCGCGCGACGCGCGCAACATGCTGCGCCATCGTCATCCCGGCTGTGTCCATCGGGACCTCCTCAATATGTTGTTACGCCTGCCATTGAATCAGCGCCGCAGAGTCGCAGGCGTGGGCTCTGGTTGATCTGACGGGAGGGTCCATCCTGTGACGACTCGCCACGCCCTGAACGAGCGGCAGTACGCAAATATCCTCCGTCGCCCGCAACAGTCCCTGCATCGGATCAATGGGGACTGAAACCTGGTTGTTGACCGGACTACCGTCGCCAAAGGCGACGCAAGCCGTCGTCCCCGTACCGGCGCGGCTTGAAAGCCGCAGTCGGGCTCCGTGCGCGGCGACAATTCTCCGGACCGAGGCCAAACCCAGACCATGCCCGTTGGGTTTGGTGGTACAGGCGCCTTCCTGGAGACGGGCGCGAGTCGGTTCGTCGATGCCGCAGCCGGTGTCGGACACCGTCAGGCACACATGTCGGACTGACCGCTCCGCGCTGCGTTCGTCCACGACGCTCAATCCGGCAGTGAGTTCGATCCAGCCGGTGCTGACCGTGACGATGCCCGGTCGGTCGCTGACCGCCTCCGCCGCATTCTTGACGAGATTCATGACAACCTGGCGGATGGCATTGGGAATGAGGTCCAGTCGCGGCAGGTCGCTCGCCAGTTTGAAGCGCAGTACGGATGCGGGCGGTATCCAGGTTGCCAGCAGTGGTGTCACTCCCCGCATCAGCGCAGAAAGATCCGTCGACTCGGTTCGCTCCGGCGATCCGTGAAGTGCGGCCATAACCTGCTCGCACTGCGCGCCGGCGTCCTGGCAGGCTTTCTGAACGTTTCGTGTCATC
>JAEUIG010000468.1 GCA_016795125.1 Planctomycetaceae bacterium
GTATTCAGGCTCCGGCATTACGCCGATCATGATTCCGCCGGCATCCAGCTCCACGCATCGCCCGTCGGTTCCCAGCAGGAGAGGCAGCGGATGGCCGGCCCGAGCATAGGTCATTCGCAAGGTCCGCCGGTCGATCGCTGCAACGAACATCGAAATGAAGTGCTCCGGCTCCACCCAGCCGTGCAGCAGATCGTTCATCGCACCCAGCAACGCAGCTGGGGACTTCGTCATCGACAATCGGGCATGGACGCACGTCCTGGCGATCACGGAAATGAACGCCGCCGGGACGCCATGGCCGGATGCGTCCCCGATCATGAGGATCAACGTGTCGGGGTCCGCCAGTTGAAAATCGAAGTAGTCGCCGGCGACTTCATCGTGCGGGTGAAACGCATACGCGATCGACACGGGATCGAACGCCGGAGCAAAGGTTGGCAGAATCTGCCGCTGAATGCGTCCGGCAATCTTGAGGCTGTGCGTTCGCTCCCGGTCACGTTCTTCAATGATGCTCTTCTGCTGCAAAAGCTCTGCAGTCCGTTGCTGCACAACGGATTCCAGCAGCTTCGACCGATGCCGCAGAACGTCGCGCAGGGACAACATCCCGACGAGAACGCCGTCCTTCACGACCGGCGCGTGGCGGATGCTGCGCTCCTGCATGACATCGAGTGCCGCTTCCCAGGAGACGTCCGCCGAAACCGTCCACGGATCGGCCGTCATGACTTTCTCAGCTGCGGTGCCGATCGATACCTGCGAGCCGGGATCAACGCGGTGCAGCAGATCGCGTTCGGTGAAGATTCCGACTGGAGCGCCCGCCTCCGCCACGATTACGGCGCCGATATTGCGCTGACGCATGAGTGCCAGAACATCTCCCAGCGGCGTGCCGGGTGCAACCACGACGGGAGACACAGTCATGATGGACTGCACCGTCGTCAATTCGGGCGTCGCGAAACGTGCATCACTCATGTCACGGACGACTCGGAGGTGTGATTGTGAAAGGTGGTGTGCGCACTGTCTGCCATCCCATCGATGTCGCATCGTATCACCGGCGTCCAGGAATCGCGGCTCAAGAGGCCGAGTGCCGGGAGACCTTCTGCGCGGGGAACATGCCGCTCATTGAGGCACGACGGTCATGCTCATCGAAGCAGCGAGGCACGCCAGCGCCAGCACGTGGAAGATCACGAGCAGCAAGCCGACGCCGATCAGCGTGTGCGAGCCGTTGTCCCGGACAGCCTTGCGGTGCAGTAACCGGGTCGTGATGACGCCGATGATCCACGACCAATGGAGCATGACGTGCAGTAGGATTCCGGCGGCCAGCACGCACAGCACCACGAACTGCGCATTGCGCCAATCGAGGACATCGGCGGCCCAGATCTGGCTGGTGGTCGCATCAGCCCCCACCGGGAACACGAACTGGAGTACGGCGGACAGCCAGCACAGGACGAGAAACGTGACCAGCAGGGAAGCGTCGAGCCAGAAGTTGACGATCGTTCGTGACACACCGGCGCGCGGAGCGTCCGCTCGTGACGTATTTGCCGTCGGATCTTCCGGATTGGCACTCATTGACGGACCTCGGCCGCCATCTCGGTGTGGGAGCAGAACGGGCAGCGCATGCGTGAGCTGCTGTCGCCCAGGTCGAGCACGCCGGCGCCTCTCGCGACCGTAATGAAGCCGGTGAGCACCACGCACCAGGCGGCGACGGACATCATCCGCCGCCGTTGCACGAGCGTCAGCACAGACGCGGTTGCTCCCGTCGTGAGCATCAACGGGACCGTACCCAGTCCGAAGATCCCCATCACCAGCATGCCGGCCGCGAAATTCCCCGAAGTTGCCGCAAGCGAGAGAAACGCATAAACCAGTCCGCACGGGATCAACGAAGTCAGCAATCCGGCAGCGAAGGCATTTTTCGCCCCCGGAATCTTCAGCACGCTCGCCATTAACGGGATCATGGTGCAGTGCGGCGCCTGCCTGCCGGTTGATCGCCGCCATTTGCGGAGGTCAAATCCGGCAGCCGCGAGTCCTTCGACGATCAAGAACAACCCGGCCAGGATGCACAGCGCTGCGGGAATGTTGACCCAACCTCCGGCCAACCTGTCGAGCCGCATCCCGATCTGCCCCGCTGCCGCTCCGAGCACGCAGTATGTCACGTTTCGCCCCGCACTGTAGGCGAACTGCGCTCTGAGGTTGCGCCGCCAGTCACCATGTGCCACGCCGATCATCACCGCAAATCCACCGCACATTCCCACGCAGTGTGATGACCCCAGCAACCCACCCAGGAATACCAGCGGCAGTTCGATCATCGGACGACCTCCGCAGGCAGATCTGAAATCGGAAGCTCGAAACCCGAAGAGTCATCGGCATTCGGTTTTCGAAGTTCGGATGTCGGGATTCCGAATGTTCGTCCAAGTCGCAATGAATTCGCGGTGACAGCGAGGCTGCTGACGACCATCAGCACAGCGGCGACGGACGGGTGCAGCCAGCCGGCGGCTGCCAGGACCACCCCGACCGCGTTGTATCCGAACGCCCACCAGATGTTTCTGCGCACGGTGCGAACAGTGGCGCGCGCCAGTTCCAGCGCCCAGGGAATCCGCTGCAGATCGTTGGACAGCAGGCACACGTCGGCGTTGTCGCGCGTCAGATCGGCGCCGCAGCCCATCGCGATCCCGACATCGGCTGCCGACATTGCAGCCGCGTCGTTCACCCCGTCTCCTACCATCGCCGTCGGACCGGACGTGCGGGCGATTCGTTGAACAGCACGCAGCTTGGCATCCGGCAGCAGCTCGGATTCGACCGGAATCACCAACTCCTGCTCGATCACCCGACCCCGGCCGGCATGATCCCCGGTCAGAGCACAACAGGCGAGCCCCGCTCGCTGCAGTTCGGCGATGGCGTCCGCGGCTTCTGCACGAATCTGTTCGCGGAACACAAAGACACCGCGAACAACTCCGTCCCACGCAATGAGTGACAGGGGATCGCCGTCGGACAACGCATCGTCGATCAGGGGTGTGAGTGCCGCAGGCAGCGCCGATTGCTGTTCAATGACGACGAACCGATGACTTCCGAGAATCGTGGCGCTGGCTTCCCCCGGCCAGCGTGCACTGATGCCTCGCCCTGCAACAGTGTGAATGCTTGTCGGAGCGGGAGAGATCGGGGTGACAGTCTCGGCCACACTGGCGATCGCGGCTCCCATCGGATGATTGGTTCGGCCGGCCAAGGCCGAGGCGCGCCCCAGCATCTCGTCGCGCAGTGTGCTGCTCGCGCAGGCCATCCGACTGACAGCAACCACCCCGCTCGTCAGCGTGCCGGTCTTGTCGAAGCAGATCGCTGAGACGTCCGCCAGCCGCTCCAGTGCCGCTCCACTGCGGAACAGGACGCTCTGCTCGGCGGCGCGTCCCAGAGCGACCCAGACCGCCAGCGGCGTCGCGATGCCGAGGGCGCAAGGGCACGCGATGAGCAGGACGGCCAGGGCCGACATCAGACCGTCGCCGACTTCGCCCACCAGCGCACGGATGCTGAACGAAGCAATCGCGATCACGGCAATGATGGGGAGGAACCATTGTGACATCCGGTCTGCGAGCCGCTGGTGCGTCCCCTTCTGCAGCCTGGCGGCGCGCAATGCGTCGAGCATTCGTTGCAGCGTGCCGGCGCGCGGGCCGGCGGTGACGTGCATCTGAATACAGCCGTCAATGCTGAGCGTGCCCCCCAGTACAGGATCGTCCTGGGCTTTCACGACCGGCCAGCTCTCCCCGCTGAATAACTGCTCGTCGAAGCTGCCGAAGCCGGTGACGATTTGTCCATCGGTCGGGACACGCTCACCCGGCCGGACTTCGAGGCGGTCTCCTGGTTGCGCCTGTCCGATCGGCAGGTCGACGAACTGGCCGTTTCGCCAGGCATGCACAGTCTCGGGAATCAATCGCTCGAGTCGGTCGAGCGCCGCGGTCGCCTGATGTCGGCTGGCGGCCTCGAACCAGCGGCCGAGCGTGATGAACACCAGGATCATGCACGCCGTTTCGAAGTAGACATCGCCTGCACTCCGCATGATCGAGACCAGCGAGAACAGGTACGCCGCAACCACTCCACTCAACAGCAACAGGTCCGCCGTGAAAGCGCCAAGGCGGAGAGTGCGCACGACCCCGTCGGCAATCGGTCCGCCGAGCAGCACGAGGACCGGCAGGGAAAACAGCAGGGCGAGATAGCGAAGCACCGAGACGAACGTCGCGGCCGCGGGGTTCCCGGAATCGACGCCATAGACATCGTAGGACCAGAGTGCGAATGTGAAGACCATCACGCTCATCGAAAAGAACAGTCCCAGCACCAGCCGCAACTGCATTGTCTGTGGTGCGCCGGCGTCAGATCGTTCGGCCCGGATGGCCGCAGCGATCCGGCAACCCATGCAGCAGTACTGTGCCCCGGTGACCGTCTCGCGCGCGGCCGACGACCACATCGGCCGCGGCAGAGGCAGTCCGCAGTGATCGCATGACGCCGGCGTCCGACGTGAGTCGCTCATGGGGCGTTCAGCAGTTCGGACTGAATGGCCGGCAGGAAGTAGGTGATGCCGTAGTAGATCACGAAGACCCAGAACAGCAGCCAGATCCCCCGCACGTACCAGGGAATCACGCTGCTGACATAGCTGTGATGCCGCTCTTCCGCTTCGAGTGTGGATTCTTCAGGCGTGGGCATGGCGACCGATCAGGAGTGGGTGGTCGGGTTGGGGGCTCGACCGTCGAGCAGGTCTTCGCGTTCCAGCATGGCGCGCTTGGGATTCTCGACGTCATGGAACATCCCGCGACTGGCGGCCCACAGCAGCAGGGAGAAGAATCCCAGGCTGGCGAGGAGGTAATTGAGGATCGGCGTGAGCGCGAAGACGCCGTCCGGATCGCCATTCAGGACTGCAAAGAGTTCGATGAACTTCGCGATGAACCCCAGCATGCTGGGAATCAGGATCATCAGGGCGAGGACGACCGTGAATGCGAACGTCAGCCGCGCATTGCGGCGTTCGACCGCCGATCCGTGGTCCTCACCGGCGGTCGCTGTCGAGTGTTGCACGACCTGTGTGCTCATGGCGCGACTCCTGTTCCCGATTCGCTGTTCGCTGCTTGAAGTTCCGCGTCCTTCAGCGGCAGTCGCTCGTACTCCTCGTAATACGGATAGCTCTCCAGCCAGGAGCCGAGCCATTGGACGTAGGTAATGAGCGCGAGTCCGCGCTCGTTCGGCTTGTCCGAAGCACCATCGTACAGCCAGGGATACTGCGGCATCGGCGACGTGGGCGACAGATCGGTCGGCTTGAAGAAGTGGACCGCGTGCCAGTCGTTCGAGCGCCGGCCCCCTTCACGGCACAGGTCGGGACCGACGCGCCGCGTGCCGAACAGGACCGGCCGCTGCAGTTCGTTCTGATACTCCCACGACTCGGAGACCGGACCATATCGCCGGTCTTCGTTGGAGACCGGTCGCACGAACTGGCTGTGGCAATGCCAGCAGCCTTCGCCGACATACACGTCGTGACCAAGCTCCAGCGCCTCGGCACACTTCGCATCGAACCACTCGTCCGCAGCGTCTCCGGCCGGCGGCGTGCCATAAACCTGCTGGAACGGCTCCGGGTAGCGTTGCGCGAGGTCCTCGAACTGGTAGCGGAGATTTCCGTTGACCAGCTCGGCGACCGTCTGTTCCGGCAGGTCCCGATACATCAGATGGGGAACCAGCGCGTTCGAGAGGAACGCAAACGCAAAGAATGCGAGTCCCGCCACAAAGAACACGCCGGATTTGGTTTCAAACATCGCTTACATCCAGAGTGAACTCGACTTAAAGGGGAAAGACAGGAGGCAACAGAGGAAACGGAGAGGATGAATTGGCCACGTTGAGTCTGTTCTGAAGTCCCGCATGCGGCGGGCGCCAATGCCGACTCTGTTCTCTCTGCTTCCTCCTGTTCTCGCTTTCATTCAGTGGGCGGCTTTGGTCCGTACGTGCCTTGAGACCTGCCACGTCTTGTAGAGATTAAACATGAACGCCAGTTGGCCGCCGGTGATGGCCAGTCCCGCGATGACACGTGTCGCCCAGAACGGTTGTGACACGGCGATCGAGTCCTCCCACGGCTGAAGCGCCGCCCAGGACCACCCCTGGAAGAGACCGCCCAGGATCAGGTCGCCGGCCATCACCAGCATGCCGCCGGCAGAGAGCCAATAGTGCCATTCCGAGAGCTTGCGGCTGTACCAGTCCACGCCGAGCAGGCGCGGGAACAGGTAGGTCATCATTCCCAGCAGCCACATGCTGAACACGCCGAACATCACCAGGTGGGCATGCCCCACGACCCAGTCGGTAAAGTGAATCAGCGCTTGAAACGTCAGCGTCACCTGCAGCGCGCATTGGAAGCACGTCAGGAAGTAGTAAATCATCCCGGTGTAGAACCATCGCAGCGGAAGGTTGCCGACGATCGCGCTGCCGTTGCCCCAGAGCGTTCCGAAGAAATTGATGATGACCGTCGCGACCACCAGCTCGACGGCGATCGTCGAGATGACCGCTCCGTACTGCAGGAACATCGGAATCGGCGTATACAGGAAGTGGTGAATCCCTTGCAGCGGATAGAAGAACGCCAGCCCCCAGAAACCGACGAGCGACATGCCGTGGCTCCAGATGGGCTTGCGCAGCAGGATGGGGACGAAGTAGTACATCATTCCCCAGCCGAGCGGCGTTACGAACAGGCCGACGAGGTCGTGAATGAACAGTCCGCCGACCGCGCCGGCGCTGGTGCCGGTCACGAAATACTCCGGCACAAAGTTGCCCATGGCATAGGTAAGAAACGTCCAGACAAACGCTGCGAGGAAGTACCAGAGCGTGACGTACATCGGCCCGGTGTTCCGCATGATGGGCGCCACGAAGTTGATCGCGACCAGCAGCAGTCCCAGCTGGGCGACAGGGTCGATCCAGACCGGCGTCTCGCCCCATTCCAGTGCCTGGGCCTGCCCGAACATGAGGCCGCCAGCCGTCGAGAGCACGACGACCTGCCACGCGCCGAAGATCAGCCAGCTCAGTCGCCGGTCAAACACCGGCCGGAACGTCAGTCGCGGCACCGCCCAGTGCAGTGCGCCAAGGAACGCATTCGCGATAAACCCGTAGGCGATCGCGTTGGTGTGGATCATTCGCCAGCGCCCGGGCGACAGCAGCTCGATTCCCTGCAGCGGGTTGTGCTGGATCAGTTGGAACGCCATCAGGAACCCGCCCGCCAGCGAGACGAGCATGTACGTGAGCGCCGCGAGGAAGTACGCGACGATGATGGGCCGGTCAACGAGCTGGTGTTCGTCGATCGTGGCAGGTGCGGTCGGGGAGATTGAGATCGCTGCACTCATGGAAGGAACAAGGCGACTGATGTGATGAACGCAACCGCACGGGTGGATCAGGACTTCGACCCGGCGCGTGGTTGATACGGGACGAATCGTCCGAGCGGGTACAACAAGGCGAGCGTCCAGCCGAACACCAGGTGCGTGCCGGCCGCCACCCACACGGGCAGAATCGTTGAGTCCGTGATCCAGTTGCCTTCGAAGAGCGCGGGCTGCAGCCACGACAGAATGCCGTAGAAGCTGACAATCCACAGCACCACTGCGAGCACGGTGGCCACTATCATCCGCTTCTTGAGGCCGTTGTCCGCCCATTTGGCGAGGGCCACGAAGAACGGCACGCCCAGGACGACACCAGTGGCGACATATAGACAGCATCCCAGCAGCAGGATCAGTGCACCGCGTTCCGGCCCCAGTTCGAGTGCCCGGGCCCCTAACGGGAACGTGAGGTACACGCGGATAAGTTCAAGCGGATTCTTGCCGGTCAGTGTTGCGCCGAGGATATTCACGATCAGACTGACGATCGCCGCGATGCCTCCCAGCATGAATCCCGAGTTGGCGTAATACGCACCATAGAAGCCTTCCGGCGGCCACTGTGCCGGACCGGTGCTCGCCTCGACGTCGCGGATCTCCGCCTCCAGGCGGGCGACCTGTGCGCGAAGTTCATCGAGTGACTGCTTCTTGTGCGGGAGCGTATCCACGGTTCGACCTTGTCCGTTTGCGGTGGACCTCGTCAGGAACTACGGCTTGTCGTTCGTCGGAGGCAGGTACGGTCGCAGGTAGCCGGGAGCGGGGCTCTCGCCGTCGCGGCGGCGGTCGGTGACGTAGAGGACGTACGCGACCATGTTCCACACGGTGTCCGGTTCATCCTTCAACGACTGATCGAACGCTGGCATCGCAGTTCCGTTGATGCCGCCATGGATCCGGCGGTAGATGTCGGTCGGAGTCCGGCCGCCGCGCAGCATGCCTGACGTGAGATCCGCCGGCCGGGTAATGTTGCCCCAGGCGTCCTCCTTCGTCGGATCTTCCGCGGTCTGGGCGCGGCCATCGTCCCCGTGGCACTTCGAGCAGCCTTTTTCAAGGAAGGCAGTGCGGCCGAGCAGTGCGCGCTCCGTCGTGAACTCCGGCTCCGGAGTGACGGGAGTGATGATCGATTCGCGGGCCTCCGCCCAGCGGCTCAAGATCAACGGAACAAGGTCGTCGTCGACGATCTCCGGAGCAAGCTCGCCGTCGGCGTCCGCGACAGCTGCGATCTGCTCTTCCAGTTCGCCGCGATGCGTGAGGACCAGCACATAGTCAATAACCGCATCGAGCTGCTCCTGCGGCAGCAGCTTGAAGGAGGGCATGGCCGTCCCGGCAACGCCCTGCCGGACTGTTCGCACGAGGTCATCCCGCAGCGGCTTTGAGCCGTATCTCGTCGATGTGAACTTGAAGATGCCCTTCCGATAGTCGCGCGGCCGAGGGTAGAGGAATCCTCCCACCGGGCCATTGCCGTCGCCGGTTGTTCCATGGCACTGCGCGCATTGCTGCTGATAAACGGCCTGACCCGCCCGAAGATGCTCGACCGAGATCTCATCGTTTCCGAGTAGCTTCGGAGCAGAAAACGATCCGCAGTGCTCGCGCAATTCGGTTCTTGCAGCGACCTGAAGCTCGCCGGGCAGTGCGCGGATCGCGTCGCTGAGCGTGAACTCCTCGGCGGGTGCCTTTCGACATCCGCTGCTCCACAGGGGAACCATCAAGACGAACACCGCCAGGGCAACATTCCGCGACCGTGGCACGCGACGCTCCCATCAGTATTTAGATGACACTCCAACGCCGGCGGCGACTCAAAACAACACCCTGACTGCCGCTGAATTGGAACTTGCGGGGGGATGCTCCGCCTTCTGCCCGTTCAACACCGTCGGAAATTGCCGGCTGATGCGACCAGCCGAAACAGGCATCAGGTTGTCCAACTCAGCAGACAGTCAGGGTG
>JAEUIG010000483.1 GCA_016795125.1 Planctomycetaceae bacterium
CGCCGGACAGGTCGAGCGCGGCGGGCGTGCTGAGCTGCATCCGGGCCGCGAGTTCGTAGCTGTGGATGCGGGCGTCAAGGCGTGAGTCGCCGGGGGATCGTTCGGCGTGGCGGCGGTTGAGCGCGCCAAGTGCCGCGAGGACGTCCGGTTCGCTCTGCGAGCTGATGTACGTCCCCTCCGGCGGGAACAGGTCGTCGATGGGGTTGGCCGCGTGCGGGCGGATCATCGTTCCCTGATGCTCGGCGGGGAGGAACGCGGAGCCCCAGTTCTTCGGACCGTTGGGGGCGAAGCCGCGCGGGTCGGGGAGCACAACGAACGTCGGCAGTTCGTCGGTCAGGCTGCCGAGGCCGTAGCTGATCCAGGCCCCCATGCTGGGGAAACCGGGGAGAATAAATCCGGTGGCCTGCATGAAGGTGGCGGGGCCGTGGACGTTCGACTTGCTGACCAGGTTGTGGACGAACGCCATGTCGTCGACGCAGTCTCCCAGCGGGGCGACGCAGTCGTTGATCCACTTGCCGGACTGGCCGTACTGCTGCCAGGCCCACGGCGACTGCATGGTCTGGCCGGGCTTGGACTGGAACAGCTCGACGCTTTCGCCGGGGTCCCACGGGTTGCCGTGGTCCGCGATGAGCTTCGGCTTGTAGTCGAACGTGTCGCACTGGCTGGCGGCGCCCGACATGTAGAGCTGGACGACGCGCTTGGCCTTCGCCGGGTGGTGCAGACCGTCGTTCGTCGGCTTGCCTTCAGCGAGAACGTGATCGCGCGCGAGGAGGGAGGCGAGTGCGATGCCGCCAAGACCGCCGCCGGTTTGGAAGAGGAGTTCGCGGCGAGTGTGCGATGCGGGGTGAGTCATAGGAGGGAGGTTCATTCGCGTGCGCGGTGCGGCGAGCCGCACCCTACAGACTGGTTGCCATAACCCAACTTCTTCTTTGTGTGCTTTGTGTCTTTGTGGTTCAAAATTAAAACCACAAAGTCACAAAGGGCACAGAGGAAAGAGGGGGAGTGGGTGTTGAGGTTTTGTCCTCTGTTGTTGAGCCGCAGGGCTTTGCGTGTGCGGTGCGGCGAGCCGCACCCTACTCGACGAAGGCGAATTCGTTCATGTTGAAGAGGAGGCGGCAAACGTTGGCGAGGCCGTGTTGATGCGTGATCGGGATCAGGGCGGAGAGTTCGTCCGGGTCCGGATCGCGTTGCAGTGCGAGTCGGAATGCGGCCGTGATCTGTGACGGGGTGTCGGTGCTTTGAGATGAGACGCGTCCGGCGAGATGCTCCGCCATGCGGACCATGAAGTTGTTGTTGAGGAGGGCGAGGGCCTGGAGCGGGGTGACGGTTTCGATGCGGCGCTCGACGAGGAGCGAGGGGTCGGCGCAGTCGAGCGTGGTGAGGAACGGGTCGGGGGCGGAGCGGACGATCATCCGGTAGACGGAGCGACGGTGCGAGGCGGGGTCGTCGGGGTCGTGTTCGTCGTAGAGATAGTGCGGCGAGTGGTCGTCCTTGAAGCCGAAGGCGCGGAACGGGGGCCCGCCGCCGTCCAGTCGCAGCTTTCCGCTGGCGGCCAGCACGGCGTCGCGGATTTCCTCCGCTTCCAGCCGCGTGCGATTCATCCGCCAGAGCCAGCGGTTGTCGGCATCGAGCGTTGCGGACGCGTCGTTGTGCGCCGACGACTGCCGGTAGACGGCGCTCGTGACGATCAGTCGATGCAGCGATTTGAGGGACTGGCCGTTGTCGCGGAACTCGACGGCGAGCCAGTCGAGGAGATCGGAGTGGGTCGGCGTCGCGCCCATGCGGCCGAAGTCGTTGGGTGTTTCGACGAGCCCGCGGCCGAAGTGGTAGTGCCAGACGCGATTGACGATCGAGCGCCATGTCAGCGGATTGCGCGGATCGACGATCCATTCGGCGAGGGCGACGCGGCGGGCGGATTCGTCGGCTTCGGGCGCCAGGTCGAACTGCGATTGCAGGTCAGCGACGCATGCGACCGCTCCCGGCACAGCCGGTTCCAGCGGCTGCTGTTCGTTGCCGCGAGCGAGGACGAAGACCGGGCGCGGCGTGCCGTGCGTCGGTTGATGCTGGCCCTGGCCGTTGAACTGGGTGGCGGCGGCATAGACGTACTGCGGCGGCGGCAGTCCCGCTAACTGGTCGTTCGTTCGCGTCAGTTCTGCGGAGACATTCGTGAGCTCGACCAGCTTCTGCACGTCGACCGTGCGAGCCAGCAGCAGCTCACGCTCTGCGTTCACTTTTCGAAGCTCGTCGGCAGCATCAGGATTCATCGAGCCGCGATAGATGCCGTCGACCAGGTTCGCCTGCGCCCAGCGAACGGGGGCCTCGATGGAGTCGAGCGCGGTGACGGGTTTGCCGGCGGCGGCGTTCTGGCCGTCCTTCGTGAATGCTTGCAGCTCGGCCAGCGCGAAGATGTAGTCGTTCTGTCGGGGCGCAAGTTGCGTCGCCGTCACCCGCACGTAGCGGGCTTTGGCGCCGAAGGCATTCATCTCCAGCGGGTGCGTGCCGGGGTTTGGGACCGGGTCCGCCGTGCGGTCACCTGCCGAGTACACGTCGGACTGGAATTCCGGGTCGGAGGACAGAGCGACTCTAAATCGCACGGGGAATCCGAAGCCCGCGCCGATGCCGTTGAAGTCGTCGTGCGCGCCGATCAGGGCGATGCGATCGAGTTCGACCGGTTCCCCGAGGTCGACCTGCACCCATTTCTCGACATCCGGCCGGGGTTCGATGCTGCTGTGGTAGCCGAATTCCGGACGCACGCTGGAATCTGCCTGCTTTGTCAATTCGGCAATTCGGGCTTCGAGCGTCGCCAGTTCCGGCCCGGCGGATTCCGCGACGGACTTGTCGAGGGCTGCCTTCGTGTCGGTCAGCTCGCGCTGTTTCTGTTGCAGCGCGAGTCGGTCTGCGCCGAGGTGCGGATCGAGGTCGTAAGCGCGATCGGCGCGGTCGACGGCGGCGAACACGGACTGCAGGCCGTAGTACTCCGACTGCGCGATCGGATCGAACTTGTGGTCGTGGCACCGGGCGCACTGGACGGTCAGGCTGACGAATGTGTTCATCGTCGCGGAGACCATGTCGTCCCGGTCGATGTTCCGGACCCGCTGCTTCTCCATCGTGCCTTCGCCGACCTCGATCTGGCCGACGAAATCGAACGGGCCGGCCGCGATGAATCCCAGCGCCGGGATGCCGTCGGCCGGATCGCCCGCCAGCCGGTCGCCCGCCAGTTGCTCGCGGACAAACTGACCGTACGGCTTGTCGGAGTTGAGGGCGCGGATCACGTAGTCGCGATACGGCCACGCATGCGGCCGGACCTTGTCCTTGTCGTAGCCGTGCGTGTCGGCGTAGTGGACGACATCCATCCAGTGCTGTGCCCAGCGTTCGCCGTACTGTTTTGACGCCAGCAGTCGCTCCACCAGCGCCTCATACGCTTGCGGATTCGCATTGCTGACAAACTGCTCGACCTCCTCCGGCGTCGGCGGGAGACCGGTCAGGTCGAAGGTGACGCGGCGGATGAGCGTGCGGCGGTCCGCTTCCGGCGACGGCGACAGACCCTGCTCACGCAGGGTGGCGGCGATGAACAGGTCGATCGGCGTGCGGGTCCATTCGCGATCCCGGTCACCGAGGTCGGGGAGTTCGGGCGACTCCAGCGGGCGGAGGGACCACCAGTCGGACGGGTCGTCGTGCAGGGTGACATCGTCCGGCCAGTTTGCTCCGGCGGCGATCCAGTTGCGGAGCGCGGCGATCTGATCGGGTGAGAGCGGATCGCCCGATTCGGGCATCTGCGGTTTGTCGCCGGCGATGACTTCGATCAAGAGGCTGTCATCGGGCCTGCCGGGGACGATCAGGCCGTCGGACTTTGCGGCGCCGACGGCCGAACTGAGGTCGACGTCGCCTTTGGGTTTCGCGCCGCTGTGACACCGCACGCAGCGGCGTTCGAGGACCGGCGCGACGTGGGTGCGGAATTCATC
>JAEUIG010000564.1 GCA_016795125.1 Planctomycetaceae bacterium
CACCCATCGTACGGCGGCGTCACGGTGACGCCCGCCATCCTCAGGTACACCGACAGGATCGCGCGGTGATGCACGGCGTGGTTCAGCACCCATGTCCGTACGCACTCTCCCTTGCTGATCGTAAACAGCACCTGGCCTCCCGCTTTCAGCGACCACGACTCCGCCAGCGTCGCGTCGCTCACGGCCTCCAGTGCAGCCCGCGCCGTCGCCACGTTCTTGTCAAACTCCGCCAACAGCAGCGCTGGGTCGGCGATCGACAACGACTGTGGTTTCGGGCCTTCTACCGGCGCCATGTCGAACTCGCTGGCGCCAATGATCAGCGGCGTCCAGCCGACGAGGTCGACGATGTGATTGGCGTTCCAACTGATCGTGTGCAGCGACTCGTGCGGTTTGAATTCCATCTGTCCGGCTGGCACGGCTGCCAGCGTACGGCGCGTACGGGCCATTTCACGATCAAACTCCGGCAGCATGATTTCGGCGAGTCGCATGGGTGGTCTCCGTCAGGGAACAGGATGTGGTATACATATGTATCCTTTTCCGAGCAGCGTGTCCAGCGATTCGGAAATCCTGACGACGACCGCGGAGCAACAGGCCTCAACGCCCTCTCTGCTCTATCCATTCCAGCGGGAACCGCGCGAATGTCAGAGTGCCGGCCGTTTCGTACAGGATCGCAATCCGACCGTCTCGAAGCACCGTCATGGAAGAGTACATCGCGTCCCGGGGGTCGAGCAGCTGGCCCGCGCTCCAGGTCCGGCCTTCGTCCGAGCTGGTCCGCACCGTGAGCGCCACCCGTTCGCTCGGATGATTGGGATTCGAGAACAGCAGCGCGCCGGACGGATGCCGGATCAGGCTCGCCATGCAGGTGGGATCGGCGACGGTCCGCCACGGCTGTGACCAGCGGCCGGCAGGTTGCGTTCCCTTGGTCTCTGCGTCGGGACGTACGTTCCAGGTCCAGCGTGCCCACACGCGTTCTCCACTGTGGGATTCGTCGCGCATCGTGAGCAACAGAGCGCCGTCGTCGAGTTCAGCGACCTGTGCTTCGCTGGTGGGCGGTTCGTCGGGGATCGCCGGCGGAGAGACGGTCCAGGTGTCTCCGTGGTCGGTACTGTACAGCAAACACGAGTGCGGCGGGCCGGCCGGCTCGCGAAACTGCGCGGCGAACACCAGCGTGCCGTCCTTGAGTTGGATGCCATTGCCGGGGCCGCAGAAGAACAGGCGCCACTGCGGTTCGCGGCCGCGGATGTGGGGCGTGGTATTAATCGGGGCCGACCAGGTGCGCCCGTCGTCGCTGCTGGTGGTCAGGACGACCTGCCCGGTCTCATCGGGAGTGACACCCGGACCGGAGCCTTTCCAGCCGCGGTCTCCTTTCGACCAGATCGCGGCGACAAACAGCGTGTTGGTCTGGGCATCGACGAGAATCGCCGGATCACCGACCCCGTTGCCCAATGAGCCGGGCTCGTTCTTGTCGAAGTCGAGGATCGGTTTCACGCTGCTCCAGGTTTCGCCGTCGTCGGTGCTGCGCATCATCCCGACATCGATATCCTGCGGGAGATCGGCGGCGCTTTGATGCCGCAGATCGAAGACCGCCACAACCGTTCCGGCCGGCGTTGTGGCGAGGCCCGGGATGCGCGACGTGTGCACGCCATCCTCCCCCGGCTGTCGGAGCACCGTCCGAGTGACAAGTGCATCTGCGGTGGTCGAGTCGACGGGCGGTTCGGCCCCGCTGCTGACGGTACACAGCAGCAGCAGGCTGACGGTCGCAGTCAGGTAACTCCGCATCAAATTCAAGTCCGGATTTCTGGTCAGTGACGTGTCCAATCTTCCGCGCCGACTATCGTCGACTCCGAATCCGGAATGCAACCCGACAACGACGTTCGGCATGAGGTGGTGAGGCGCTTCGAATGGATTCCATGTCTCTCCCCAATTGTCACCATTGAATTCCCGGACCTCACCATCCACCCTACACCCCATGACGACGCTCCCCACCCGCGACGACCTCGCCGGGATGTATCTCGACCAGTTGCCATATCCTCCCTACCCGGTGCAGGAGGAGGCCCTGCTGGCGTGGTTCACCGCCGATGACGGTGTCCTCGTCTGTGCCCCGACCGGCACCGGCAAGACGCTCATCGCCGAAGCGGCAATGTTTGAGGCCCTGCATACGGGCAAACGCGCCTACTACACGACGCCGCTGATCGCCCTCACCGAGCAGAAGTTTCACGAGCTGCAGGTCGCCGCCGAAAGGTGGGGGTTCTCGCGCGACGACATCGGCCTCGTCACCGGTAACCGCCGCGTGAATCCCGAGGCACGCTGC
>JAEUIG010000630.1 GCA_016795125.1 Planctomycetaceae bacterium
TTCGACGACGACGACGGTATTCCCCTGGTCGCGCAGCCCGCACAGGCTGTCGAGCAGCATCTGATTGTCGCGCGGATGCAGGCCGATCGACGGCTCATCAAGGATGTACAGCACGCCGACAAGGCCGCAGCCGATCTGTCCGGCCAGTCGAATCCGCTGGGATTCTCCGCCGGACAGCGTGGGAGCGCTGCGATCCAAAGCGAGATAGTCGAGACCACACTTCAGCAGGAACCCGAGCCGGCCGCGAATTTCCTTGAGGACTTCTTCAGCGATGATCTGCTGCGTCTGGTCGAGAACGACGGACTCGAAGAACCTCGCGGCGTCGGCGACGGGGAGGGAGCAGACTTCGGGCAGCGTCAGAGCGGCGGACGTTGGCGCATCCTGGCTAGCCGCGACCGTCAGGGAGCGCTCACGCGTTGATCGCCGTTTCGCTCCACTCGCTCCCTGACGGTCGCGGCTAGTAAGGTTTGCGTGCGCTCCACCCGTAATTCGCACGTTACGCGCCTGCGGGTTCAGCCGCGCGCCGTTACACGACGAGCACGTCACCGTCTCCATGTACTTCTCGAGCTGGCGGCGGCGCATCGGGTTCTTGGCAGTCCGGTACTCCTCCAGCAGATCGTTGATGTAGCCGTTCCACTTTCCGCCGTGCTTCCAGACTCCGCCGCCATGCTTCCAGGCAAAGGTGACGTTCTTGTCGCCTAGACCGTGCAAAAACAGTTGTTTTGCTTCGTCCGACAGTTCGGACCACGCCGTCTTGAGCAGCGCTCCGTCGCGCAGTCCACATTGCTCCTCAATGGCGCGGGCGGCCCCTTCGAACAAATGCCGCCGCCAGCGACCGACCTCGCGCAGCGAGCCGAGCAGTTCCAGACAGCCCTTGGCGATCGACTTGCTCGCGTCGGTCACCATCCGGTCCATCAGGAACTCGAACCGCATTCCCAGCCCGGTGCAGTCGGGACACATTCCGAGCGGACTGTTGAAGCTGAAGAGTTGCGGCGACGGCGGCTCGTAGCTGATGCCGCAGTGGGCGCAGGCGTAGCGGGCGGAGTAGAGCTGAAGGTCAAGGGCTGAGGGCTGAGGGTCAAGAGGACCTGCGTCCGTCTGCCCCTTGCCCCTTGGCCCTTCCCCCTTGGCCGCTTCTCGACTGATCAGCAGCATCCCGCCGCTCAAGCGAATCGCGGACTCGACTGCTTCCGCCAGGCGCGAGCGAATCTCGGGACCGGCGACGAGGCGGTCGATGACGACTTCGATCGTATGCTTGAAGTGCTTCTTGAGTTTCAGCTCGTCGGACAGCGACACGATTTCGCCGTCAACCCGTGCCCGCAAATAGCCCTGCTTGAGCAGGTCGGCAAACAGGTCGCGGAATTCGCCCTTCTGCTGCTGGACGACCGGAGCCAGCACCTGGAACCGTGTTCCGGCCGGTATCGCGGCGATCGACTCGACAATCTGATCCGTTGACTGCGCGGTGATTGGCCGCTGGCAGTTGGCGCAATGGCCGAGGCCGACCCGCGCAAACAGCACCCGCAGGTAGTCGTAGATTTCCGTGATCGTCCCGACGGTGCTGCGCGGATTCCGGGACGTCGCCTTCTGCTGGATGGAGATCGACGGGGACAGCCCGGTGATGGTGTCGACGTCCGGCTTGGGCATTTGGCCCAGGAACTGCCGGGCATAGGTCGACAGCGATTCGACGTAACGCCGCTGTCCCTCGGCATAGAGCGTATCGAACGCCAGCGAGCTTTTTCCGGAGCCGCTGACTCCGGTCATCACGATCAGCTTGTTGCGCGGCAGAACGAGGCTGACGTCGCGCAGGTTATGCTCGCGCGCACCGCGAATGACGATATCGGCAGCTGGCATGTGGGGAAGCGTTTAGCCGGGAGCCGGAGGCGACCGCTGTCTACTCCAACCGGCGCATGGTGTGCGGAAGTCCAGTCTCGGATTATAGGGGCCGGAACAATCGCGGCCAGTGTTTGCGAAGCCGAAATGACCGTGAACGCCATCGGGACAGTGGGACACCAGCCCGTCGCGCCAGCGAGGGCGCGCGAATTGGAGATCACCGGGATTTCGGACCCGGCCCGGTCACTCGAGCTCCACGCATAGACCGAAGCCGTCGTTGACAGACGCCCTCGCTGGCGCGTCGGGCTGGTGAAGCCAACAAACGTCCGGAAGCTTTCGACGCCCGGTCTCCAACCCGCCATTCCCGTCACCCCGCGTCTTCCCCCCACTGACCCGCCACGAACAGGACGGCCAGCGGCGCGAGCTGCATGAGATACCGGTGGCTGGAGCCTCCGATGTGGTCGTGCAGTTCGGCCGGAGCAATCATGCCGGCAACCATCAGCGCGGCGACGCCTCCCAGGATTTCCAGCAGCACGAACAATTGAGCGGGTTGCAGGATGCGCCGCGGAGCAGTCACGGCGGCGATGAGCAGCAGCCACCATTGCAGACCCCAGGTGCTCCATTCGCCGAACATGCGCGTCGCGACGTGTGGCGCCAGCCATCGCAGGGCGTCGAACTGGTCTGCAAGACGGCCAGCCGAAAGCCGTGTGAAGTACTGCATCTCGTTGGTCGTCGGCAGCGTCCGGCGATGCGCGAACCAGGGCGCGAGCAGCACGGCGATCGCGACACCGGCCGCACCCAGAAACCGCACCGCGTCGAGAATGCGATCGTTGTGCGACGAATCCGTGCGTCGGCCGCGAATCCATCCCCAGGCCCCGGCCAGTCCCAGCGCAATGATGCCGATCAGCAGATAGGCGATCCCTTCGTCTTTCGAGAACGCCGCTGCGGCCGCCAGGACTCCCACCAGCACGCCGCGGCGAACAGCCGATGGACCGGTGCTGCCGACTCGCGACGCGTCGCGCGACCGCAGCCAGTCCCACGCATACAGCACCGCCAGTCCGTGGTAGCACGCGACGGGCGCATCCCCCTGCCCGGTGATGAATCCCAGTTCATACGGCGCCAACAGCGGCAACGTCGCCAGCAACAGCGCGAACAGCCAGCCGGCTCCCGGCCCGAATCGCACCGACAGCCGGCCTCCGTACGCCAGTACCAGGCCGGCGAAC
Organism: Planctomycetaceae bacterium; assembly: GCA_016795125.1. Lineage (GTDB taxonomy): Bacteria > Planctomycetota > Planctomycetia > Planctomycetales > Planctomycetaceae > JAEUIG01. The sequence goes on from JAEUIG010000630.1 coordinate 3,054, forward strand.
AACAGGGGAAAGATCGCTTTGGCCCAACGATCGTCGACTCGTCCCAGCAGCGCGTAAACGTGCGCCTCGGCGAGCGGCAGCAGCAGTGGATACCGCGGATGCCCCTGCACGAAATCGGGATCGGCGAGGCTGGGGCTGTTGATCGTGCCGTCAACAAACAGCACCTTCCCCTTGATGCCGAAAATCGCGCGCTCGTCCCAATACCGCTGCGGCGTCACCAGTGCCAGCACAAGCGTGCCGATGAGCACGGTCGCGATGATGCCCTGGCAGCACCGCGCGAGCGTGACCCCGGTGGCCACTGCCTGTTGATCCGGAGCGGTCGCGGCCGACGACCGTCGTTGCCAGAGCAGCGTGGCGACTCCGAAGAGCATGCCGAGTCCCGTCAGCGACCAGCTCAAGGTGCTGCCGAGAGAACCGCCGGCCCAGGACCAGAAAAACATCGCGCCTGAATTGGCGGCCACTCCCAGCGGCAGCGCCAGGCCGGCGCGTTCAAACCGTGCGGCTTCGGTCACCGGCGCACCGGTGATAGCCACGGCCAGACCGTATCCCGCCAGCCAGATTCCCGCCGCGCCGGCGATCAGGATGAGTGCCGTCATGGGCTGCGGCGAACCTCGGCGATCCGCCGCAATCGCATCGGGCATTCCGGCAGATACGCCGGGTCGTCGTACGTGTGCCGGAGAAAGGCAATCATCCTCGGATCGAAGTCGAGCGGATCCTCAGCGACGAACTCCGGACTGGCGTAGTAGTCCAGCACGTAATCCGGCGCCCAGTCCGCCAGTTGTCCATCGGTGAAATCGTTGAGCCGGTAGGCAGCACGCCGCTCGGACAGACCTTCCTGCGGAACGACAAACTCGCTGTCCGGGTGGACACGCTGCAGGACCACTCGCGGCCAGGCGTAGTACGACACGAAATACAGCGTCTGGTCGCTGAAGCACAGAATCCGCGATCGCTCCTCGGTCGCCTCCTGCAGGCACCGGATCACGTCGCGGTTCGAGGTGCTCATGTTGGGCAGGACGTCGTCCCCCGGCGCGAACTCGTACACCGGCCATTCGTGGATGGCTTTCCGGGCGCCCGCTTCCCAATGCACCAGCGCGAGCACCAGCCACGCCGCCATCGCCGCGCGCACCACGAAGCTGCGCACTTTTGACGAATCGCCGCCCGGGGCCGG
>JAEUIG010000654.1 GCA_016795125.1 Planctomycetaceae bacterium
TCGGCCTGCTGATGGTTCTCCAGCACCGCGATGATCGCCCGCGTCACGGCCACGGCGGTGCCATTGAGCGTGTGGACGAAGCGAGTTCCCTTCGATTCGCTCGACTTGCAGCGGATGCCGAGCCGCCGCGACTGGTAATCGGTGCAGTTCGATGCCGACGTCACTTCACCATACTCCCCGCGGCCGGGCATCCACGCTTCGAGATCGAACTTGCGGTAGGCCGGCCCCCCCAGGTCGCCGCTGGGCGTGTCGATCACGCGGTAGTGAATTCCCAGCCCCTGGAAGATTTCTTCCTCGATGCGCACGATCGTCTTGTGCAGGTCTTCCGAGTCGCCGAGGTTGGGAGCGGTAAAGCCGAACATCTCGACCTTGGTGAACTGGTGGACGCGGTAGATGCCGCGCGTCGCCTTGCCGTGCGCGCCGGCTTCGGTGCGGAAGCAGTGAGAAATGCCGGCGCACTTGAACGGCAGGTCGGCTGAGTTCAGGATTTCGTCCTTCAGCATGCCGCCCAGCGTGATTTCGGCCGTCGCGACCAGCGACAAGTCGCTGTTCTCGATCGAATAAATCTGCGCCTCCGGTCCGCGCGGCAGGAAGCCGATCCCTTCCAGCACGTCGTCCCGCGCCAGGTCGGGCGTCGTGAACAGCGTGAAGCCCTCCTTTCGCAACTTGTGCACTGCGTACTGGATCAATGCCAGCTCCAGCAGGACGGCCTCGTTCTTCAGATAGTAAAAGCCGTGCCCGGCCACCTTCGACCCGGCTTCGAGGTCGAGCAGGCCCAGTTTTTCCATGAGCGCGACGTGATCCAGCGGCTGGAAGCCGAACTCGGGTTTCGATCCCCACGTGCGTTCGATGCGGATGGCATCTTCGCCCCCGACGGGCGCATCAGGATGCGTCAGATTCGGAATGCGGACCTGCAGCTCGCGCACGGCGGCGTCGGCCTCTTTCTGTGCCGACTCGGTGGTGACCACCAGTTCCTTGAGTTCCTTGCCGCGCGCGATGAGCGCCGGCCGCTCCTCCTTGGTCGCTTTTGGAATCTTCGCGGCGATCTCATTCTGCTCGGCCCGCAGCGTGTCGCCGGCGACGATCAGTTCGCGCCGTTTTGCGGCCGCAGCGACGAGCGCAGGAATATCGACGTCGACGCCGCGCTGGCGGCAGTTCTCCGCAACGTCGAGGGCGTGATCGCAGATGTATTGAAGGTCGAGCATGTTATTGGTCTATCGTCACCGGTTGAGCGTCACGCATGGGCGTCATGCATTGGGTGCCACTGGCCACGCCAGTGCAAACGTCATTCAACATCGAACTTGGATCGCACTGGCAGAGCCAGTGGCACCCAAATGCCATGCGTGGCTGAGCACGAAGGAATCTATCAACCCGGTGCGGCTTTCGTAGAACCATTGCCCAGTTCGCCCCACAGATGGGCGCTGGACTTGATCCCGCCGTGGAAATCCTCGAGCCGGAAGCTCTCGTTCGGGCTGTGCAGGTTGTCGGTGTTCTGCCCCCAGCCGAGCAGGAGTGTATCGACTCCCAGAATCTGCTTGAAGCTGCCGACCACCGGGATCGACCCTCCCTCGCGGATCATTACCGGCTTCTTCCCGAACCCCGCCGCCACGGCTTCCCGCGCTGCCTGCATGTACGGGCTGTTGAGATCGCACACGACCCCCGGCGCGCCGTGATGGTCCTGAAACTCCATCCGGATCCCCGGCAGGAGCTGCTTCGCGGCGTACTTCCTCAGACTCTCGACAATCCGCTTCGGCTTCTGGTTCGGCACCAGCCGGCACGTCAGCTTGATCGTTGCCTGCGCCGGGACGATGGTCTTCGGCCCCACGCCCGTATACCCGCTGATCAGCCCGTTCACATCGCAGGTCGGCCGCGCCCAGCGACGCTCCAGCGTGGTGAATTTCGCCTCCCCATGCGGCTTCTTGAGACCCAGCCCCTTCAGGTACTGCGATTCCTTGAACGGCAGCCTGGCGAACTCCGCGCGCTCCTTCTTCGTCAGCGGAACGACGTCGTCGTAGAACTTCGGAATCCGTACGCGCCCCTTGTCGTCATGCAGCGCGGCGATCAGCTTCGCGGCGGCATTCGCCGGATTCGCCACCGATCCGCCGAACACCCCGCTGTGCAGGTCCTGCTGCGGTCCCTTCAACGTGATCTCGACGGCGATGATGCCCCGCAATCCGTACGTAATGGCCGGCACACCGGGTGCGAACTGCGCCGTGTCGCTGATCACGGCCACGTCGCACTTCAGCTTCTGTTTCTCCTTCTCCAGAAAGATGTCGAGATTGTTGCTGCCAACCTCTTCTTCGCCTTCGATGACGAACTTCACGTTGACCGGCAACGCGCCGGCGGTCTTCATCCAGGCCTCGACCGACTTGATGTGCGTCAGCATCTGGCCCTTGTCATCGGTCGACCCGCGCGCGTACAGGCGACCGTCGCGGACTGTCGGTTCGAACGGCGGCGTGACCCATTGATCGAGCGGATCAGGAGGCTGGACGTCGTAGTGCCCGTAGACCAGCACGGTGGGTGCGCCCGGCGCCCTGGTCCATTCGGCGTAGACGATCGGATGTCCGGCCGTCGGGATGATCTCCGCCGCCAGTCCCGCCTGGGTGCACTGGTCGCGGACAAATTCGGCCGCACGCTGCATGTCGGGCTTGTGGACTGGCTGCGCACTGACGCTGGGAATCCGCAGCAGGTCCTGGAGTTCCTCCACGAACCGGTCAGATTCGGTCCGGAGATACGCATCGACTGCCGTCATCGCCGCGCTGAGGTCGCTCATTTCTGCGTCCGTTCAGAGTGATTGCCACGAATGGCCGAATGCCGGCATCAAACGACCGGGGCTTCCCTTCGGTCCAGCCCCGGCCACCCTCCGCGGATCCGTCCACTCACCAGACCACCAGACACCCTGACCGCAGAATAGCACGCGCAGAGCGCAACACCACCCACCACCTTCATGGGCTGTGCGAAACGGCCAGCGTATGGCGAGTCACCCGATGATGTCGTCGTCGCCGAGGACGATGACTTCGTCCTGACCGGCCGCCCGGGGCTTCGGAGTCTTGGTCCGGGGCGATTTCTTCGACGATCGGGGCTTCGGCCGGGGCTTGGAGACCGGCAGGGTCTCCTCGTCGTCTTCAATAATGAAATCGACTTCCCCCTCGGGGACGGCCACCGGTATGTCGCGGCTGACCAGGTGCGACGGCGCCCGGCGCACCCCGTCGTCGTTGCCGACCCAGACCGATTTTCCAGAGCCTGGCGGGCGTTTCGGAACATCCGCCTGTTCGATCCGGAACTCAACGTCGCCGATCGTCACTTCGTCCTGCGCCCGCAGCTTTGCTTCGCGGTCCACCTTCACTCCGTTGACCCGCACGCCGTTCATGCTCCCCAGGTCGCGGACCACGAAATAATCGTGGATCTGGGCGATACAGCAGTGCTTCCGCGAAATCTTGCGGCTGCCGGTGAGCACCACGTCGCAGTCCGGCTGCCGGCCGAACAGCAGAATGGCCTTGTCGAGCAAAATCTGCTCGCCACCGTTCAGCGGTGTCAGCACCATCGGCATGGAAGGTCACCCGGCAGTCTTCACGGACATCAACACTGGCCGCTTATCCTAACATACGTCGGCGACGGCAAGTAATCACCAATTGTCCGCGAAACCGCCGGACTGCGTGGTCCCTGCCGACCAGTCGCTGTGAGACCGGCCGGACGCTTACAATGCGGCAAATCACCGTCACACAGCCCCTGCCGCATCTCCAGTGCCTGCTGATCCGCTCATCGTTCCCGTCTCGCTCGGCGAACGCAGTTACGAAATCGTCATCGGGACCGGCATTCTGGCCGCAGCCGCCGAGCTGATCGAGCCGCGACTGTCGCGTCGGCTGTCGGGCCGACCGACGCGCACGGCGGCGATTGTGACCGATGCAAACGTGAGCCAGCACGCAGAGGCGGTTGCACTCAGCCTGCAGTCCGCGGGCTGGAACGTCGAGTCGATCGCCATCCCGCCCGGCGAGAAATCCAAGTCGCAGGAGGTCGTGGCCTCAATCTACGACCGCCTCGTGGCAATGCATGCCGACCGCCGCACCGCGATCATCGCCGTTGGCGGCGGCGTCGTGGGCGACTCCGCCGGGTTCGTCGCCGCCACCTACAACCGCGGCCTGCCATTCGTCCAGGTTCCGACCACCCTGCTGTCCGACGTCGACAGCTCCGTCGGCGGCAAGGTCGGGATCAACCATCCCCAGGCCAAAAACCTGATCGGAGCATTTCACCAGCCGGCCACGGTCCTGATCGACACCGCCGCTCTCACCACGCTGACCGACCGCGACTACCGGTCCGGCCTTGCCGAGGTCGTAAAATATGGCGTGATCCTCGATGCGGCATTCTTCGAGTTCCTCGAGCAGTCCGTCGCGGCTCTGAACCGCCGCGACCCGGCCGTGCTGCAGCAGGTCATCGCCACCAGCTGCCGGCTCAAGGCGTACGTCGTCGAACGGGATGAGTTCGAACTGACGGGTCTGCGCGCGGTGCTCAACTACGGGCACACCTTCGGCCATGCCTTCGAGGCGCTGGCCAATTACGGCGAACTGCTGCATGGCGAAGCGGTCGCCATCGGCATGGTGTACGCCAGCCGGCTTGCGGAACGGCTCGGCAAGATCGATGCGAGCATCACCGCAAGGCAGGTGCGGCTGCTTGATGCCTTGCACCTGCCGACAAAGCTGCCGGCCGGGATGGCATTCGCGACTGAGGAAGTCATCAGTCGCATGCGGCTCGACAAGAAAGCCGTCGCCGGCCGCATGCGGTTCATTCTGCCGACGCGCCTCGGCCACGTCGAACTGTTCGACGATGTCCCGGAATCCGACGTCCTCGCCGTGCTCTCGATTTAGAGCCTATCCGAAAACCGGAAAGGGGTGGCCGGGGCTGGACCGAAGGGAAGCCCCGGTGTGTGTTCGCCGGGGTTTCGCGTTGCTCCAACCCCGGTCACCCGGCTGGTTTGCAGTTCTCGGATAGGCTCATAATCCGCTCTCCGACGCCGCTGGCGACTCCGCATCACTCCGCGATCGAGAAAAACCCTCCGCCGCCCCCACCTCCGCCAAAGCCGGCGGCTTCAGGCGATTCGGCCGCCGGCGCGGACGGCCCGCCCGGCCCCCCCAGAGAGCCGCGCCACTGCCCCTCCTGGAACCCGGGGGCGATGAATTTCACCTTGTCACCGGCGCCCTCGGTCTTCCAGCCGCCGTCGCCGGACAGCAGCGACTTGAGGAAGCGGCTGACCTCGTTCAGCACAGCGGGCTGATGGGTGATAATCAGGACCGCTTGCGGCACGACGGCGACCTGCGCGTTCGCTGCGGCGACGGCGGCCTCGCGCGCCTGAACGTTCTCAGGATGTTCCGACCCCTTGTTCGGCTCCGCGTCCGGCACGTCGATCATGTCGCCGGATTCGATCTTCAACAACATCTGTCCAGCCGACAGCTGGTGGATCGAACCGAGCTGACCGGCCGCGATCGCTTCCTCCTTGCTCGGCCCGTTGAAACCGGGGACTCTCCAGGTGCCGGCTTCGATGAGTTCCGGGATGAGTCGCGCCATGTCTTCCGCAGTTTCCGCGTCCATCCGGTAGAATCGGGACTCCAGCTTGACCGGTCCGGCGGTGAGGTACTTGCGATCGCCGCCAGACTGCTGCAATGAATTCCGCACGACCTCCAGTACTGCGGCCACTTCGTCCTGACCGCGCGCCGACTGAGAACACGCAAACGAGTCGGGCCGCAGCGTGATCATGACGCCCCCCAGGCCGTCGACCGATTCCCAGGGACCTTCGGTCTGGTCGGCGATCACACGCTGCAGTCGCCCCATCTGCTCCTGGTCGTCGCCCGTAATGTCCTCGACGTTGTAGATGACGACATCGAGTTCGTTCTGCGCGACTTCCTGCGTCGTGACCCACATCACGCCGTCGCGGACCAGGATGTCCAGCGGCGTGCCGCCGGATTCCAGCATCAGGCGCAAGGCGGACCCCAGCCGGATGCCGTTCACGACCAGGGAGATGGTTTCATCGCCGGTCATGCCTTCGTCGGCCAGCGCAGCGACGTCGATTCCCATCGGGATGTGATGCTGCTCCGAGAGGTACGCCACGGCGTCGCGCAACGAAGCGTCGGAGAGATCGATGTCGGTCTTTTCATCGAGCGCCGCATACAGCCGCGCGTGCATTTCCGGTTCGCCGATCCAGCGCACCCGCGACGGGCTGCGCAGTCCTGCGAGGACGCATTCCGCTTCCGCCAGCGAACGTTCGGAATTGCGCACGATCAGCAGATCGCCGAAGTCGGAGACGACGCCGCCGAGTCCGTCGGTCTTCTCCCACGGTCCGGCGGTGAGCTGGGCGATCAGGTTCGCCAGTTGCTCGTGGGTGTACCCGGCGTCCAGCAGGTCGCGGACATTGTGGTAGCGCGTGTTCAACAGGTTGTCGACGGCCTCCTTGGTGGTCACCTTGATCACTTCATCCGCCGTGACCCACGCCAGTTCCGTCCCGCCCACGTTATGGAAAACCTGATTGAGCGCCGCGTAGGCCGGCGTCTGATGTACCGACACCGTAATCAGCTCCTCTCCCGTCAGCCCGACTTCGCTCAGTGCGCGATTGTCGAGCATCATGTTCACCCCCAGCATCTGCGAGAAGTACGAGAGCACCTCAGTCAGCGGCGTATCGACGAATTCCCCGTCGACCGGCTTGGTCGACCACTCGGGCATGAACCGGCCCGGGTCGATCCACTCGACGTTGGAGCCTTCGACGATCGAGCCGATCAGGTCTGTCGTCAGCGCCGGGACTGCCGGAGTTCCTGACTCGTCCGTCGGAATTGGTTCCGGACTCGGAGTTTCGACCGCATTCTCCTGAGCGATCAGGTTCGGCGCCGGACCCACCGCCGGCTCAGGACCGCGGAACAACGTCGCCCAGATCACCACTGCTGCTGCAATTCCCGCCGTCGCTGCTGTGCCCTGCATGATCCGCCTCCGGATACCCCTGCGTGACAGTTGTGTAAATTCCCCCGCCAGACCGGCCACGTCGCCGAATTCGTCCAGCGTCTGCTCAATGGCCACATCGCGCGGCACTCCGCGCCGCACCAGCTCCTCGAACCGCTCCTCAAAGTGATCGCGCAGCTCGCGCTCGATCGATGTCTTCTGCTCCGGCGACAGCCGCAGCAGCCGGCCGAGCAGCGACAGGTACAGTTCAAATTCTTTCTCAGGCATGGTTCAGACTCGCTGACTGCACTGCTCACCGAAAAGAAGTATTTGAACCACAAAGACACAAAGAGCACCAAGAGACGGCATCGCTGAAACCCTTGTGTCCTTCGCGTCTTCGTAGTTCTCCCCTTTCTCGTCGATCATCTTGGTGATTCGCCATCGCTAGAACCCGCTTCCTCCGCCCGCGCCGCCAAGGCCACCGGACGGAATCCCGGCTCCGCCGCCGAAGCCGCCTCCGCCGCCGAAACCAACGCCGCCCATGCCTCCCGCCCCACCCGGCGGGAAGGCCGACGGTGTTCCCAGCGGAGAGTTCCAGCCCGGCCATGTCCCTTCCTGGAATCCCGGTGCGATGAACTTCACCTTGTCGCTGCCGTGGTCCTTCCAGGTCCAGTGGTTTTGCTCGCTCAGCAGGGAGGTCAACAAATCACGCACCTTTCGCTGCACCGACGGTTTGTGCGTGATGATCAGCACCGCCTGCGGCACGACGACGACATTGGCATCAGCCGATTCGCTCAAGGTGAGCGCGGCACCGGCCTCTGACGGCGGTGCCGCCTCGGTGAGGGCGCCGGAATCGACCGACAGCAGCATGCGGCCGGCCGCCAGCGTGTGAATGGTGCCGATTGGATTCATGGTCGCCGGATCGCCCACTATCCCCCGCCACGACCCCGGTTCGATGAGTTGCGGCAGCAGTGAGGCAACGTCGTGTGCCGCCTGGGCGTCCATGCGATAGAACCGCGTTTCCAACGGCGCGACCGTGGGCTCAATCGGGCTGCCGCCAGCCTCCGTCATCGATCCGCGAATCGCGCCGATCAAGGAATAGACATCCACCTGCATCCGTGGCGTCTGCCGGCACACCAGCAGGCCGTCCGTCGCCTTCAGCATCAGTCCGCCGATTCCGTGCAGGCTTTCCCACGGGCCTCTGGTTTCGTTCTCGATGACGTTCTCCAGCTGCTCCATCAGGATGGAATCGTTCTCCGTGATGTCCGCCACGTCGTAGATGACCGTCTGCAGGAATTCATCCGCTTCGTCTTTCGTGGTGACCCACAGCGCGCCATTCCGGATGATGACGTCCAGCTCGACCTGATTGATGTTCTCCAGCAGCAGTCGCAATGCGTTGCTCAGCTTGATGCCGTTGACAGCCAGCGAGACTTCCTCGTCCCCGCTGATGCCCTCTTCACTGAGCGTCGAGGTGTCGAGCACGACCGGAATGTCATGCATTTCCGAGATGTACGAGATCACGTCGCGCACCGGCGTCCCGGCAAACTCGATGCTGGTCGGGCTGTCGAGCGCCTCGCCGATGCGGTAGTGCGACTGCAGGACGCCGACCGTCCGCACCAGCCCCCTGGTCCGCAGCGCGGCCAGCGTGCAGGCGACGTCCAGCTGCGTCCGCTGGCATTGCTTGACCACCAGGAGGTCGCCGTACCCTGAGACCGTCCCTCCGATGCCGTCGATCGGTTCCCAGGGGCCTTCGGTCGCTTCGAGTACGACATTCCTCAGCCCGTCGCGGGTATGCCCTGCTTCGAGCAGATCGCGGATGTTGTAGTATTGCGTCGTCTTGAGATCGTCGGCCTTGTCCTTCGTCGTGATGCGGATGACTTCCGCATCCTGGATCCAGGCCAGTTCAACCTGATTCACGTTGTGCAGCAGGATGTCGAGCGCCGTGTGCAGCGGCCCCGTCTGAATCATGCTGACTTCTTCGTCCCCGGTGATGCCCTCCTCATTGAGCGCGGGCATATCAAACAGGATGGGCAGCTGCGTGGCGTCCGCGATGTAGGCCAGGACGTCGCGCAGCGGCGTCCCCTGGAATTCGATGCTGATCGGTTCCCTGAACTTCTCCGGCAGGAACTGGCCCGGATCGATGGAGACCGCATCGCGTCCGTCGAAGACGGCGCCGGCACGGATGTCGACCCCCAGTTCACTGGTCGCCTCGGCAGCCGGCGCCGCATGAGTCGCCGCGTCGCCTGCGGCCGTGACGTCCTGAGCAATCAACATGGGAGCGGGTCCGCCGGCCGGCTCCGGACCGCGGAACAGCGTCGCCCAGATCACCACCGCTGCTGCAATTCCCGCCGTCGCTGCTGTCCCCTGCATGATCCGCCTCCGGATGTTTCTGCGTGACAGTTGAGTGAATTCCCCCGCCAGCCCCGCCACGTCGCCAAACTCGTCCAGCGTCCGCTGGATCGCCTCGTCGCGCGGCATGCCGCGGCGGACGAGGTCTTCAAACCGCTCTTCAAAATGATCACGCAATTCGCGCTCGATCGACGACTTCTGCTCCGGCGAGAGCCTGAGCAGTCGAACAAGCAATGACAGGTAAAGCTCAAATTCCTTTTCAGGCATGGTTCAGCCTCGCTGACTGCTCTGCTCACCGAAAAGAAGCATTTGAACCACAAAGACACAAAGAGCACCAAGAGACGGGATCGCTGAAATCTTTGTGTTCTTTGTGTCTTTGTGGTTTTGCCCTTCGCTCCTGCGGTTGAACTGGACGTGGGCCGCTTGTCTTGTAGCGCAGTTGCTTCGCTCAACAGAACGTGCTGCCACGGGGCTGAACCCCGTGGCTCGCTATGCCGGGCTGGGCGATGTCTCCATTCCCGGCTGAATGACGCGCCGCACACACTCGACATAAGCCTCCCACGACTGCGTCCGCTGGACGAGCCGTTTGCGACCGGCAACGGTCAATTCGTACCACTTGCGCGGGCGGCCGGTCGTTTCGTCCCATTTAGCCCGGATCGACTTGTCCTTTTCCAGCCGATGCAGGACCGGGTACAGGGTGCCCGCCTGGATGTCGACCATCTCGCGGCTGGCGGTGCGGAGCTGCTGCTGGATGAGGTAACCGTACTTCGCTCCGTCGGCGAGGACGGAGAGGACCATCAGCTCGAGGCTGCCGCGCAGCAGTTCGGGACTCAGGGGTTCCATGAGAGATCGGCTCCATGCATTGTGTGGCTGTATATTGGCAGGCCATATATGGCGTGTCAATGTATTTTTGCCTCTTGGTTCTGGATTGGAGGGAACCCCTGGGCCTCGTGCGTACGACGACCTGCGAGGGCAGGGGACCGGCGAAATCACCAGGACCGCTCTTGCAATTAATTGAACGGCTGTCATCCTATGCGGCGCGGGCCGACGCGCGACATCACTTCGAGGCACACATGTCCCAGCTTCCGGACCCGCTGGCGTTCCGTCAGCCAGATCACGACATCGAAACAGTCTTTCTTAAACGCTGGTCACCCCGGGCAATGACGGGTGAGACGCTCTCCGGCGAAGAGCTCAATCAACTGTTCGAAGCGGCCCGCTGG
>JAEUIG010000202.1 GCA_016795125.1 Planctomycetaceae bacterium
AGTGATTGCTCAGCCGCGCGGAGATTTCCTCCACGCGCGACCGGATGTAGGCCGCATCGGTGAATCCGCAGCGGGAGAGGTCGACCTGGTACACGTCGAGCGCGCGATTCTCGATCAGCGGGCGAAACGCCTCGCGACCGCACTCCCCTTCGCCGGACGCAATCGGCACGGGCGAACGATTGCGCAGCCAGACGTAGCCTTCGATGTCGTCCTCGCGCAGCGGCTCTTCGAGCCAGCCGATGTTGAACTCGGAGAACTTCTCCGCCCTGCGCAGCGCGGTCCGCGCGTCCCACACGCAGCCGGCGTCGATCAGGAGGTCCGCCTGATCGCCGACTCCCTTGCGTGCGCCGCGGACCAGGTCGATGTCGACCGCTTCGTTCGGTCCCATCGGCTCCCAGCCGAACTTCACTGCGCGATAGCCGGCTTCGGTCCACTTGCGGCCGATGTCTTCGGTCGCCCGACCATCGCGGCCGAACAGGATCGACGCATACGCCTTGATCTTGTCGTGCTGCTTGCCGCCGAGGAGACGATGGATCGGCTGCTGGAAGTGCTTCCCCTTCAGATCCCACAACGCCATGTCGACCGCCGCCATGGCGCTGATGCCGACGCTGGTGCGGCCGAAGTACATGGTGCGGCGGTACATCTTCTGCCACAGCCGCTCGTGTTCCAGCGGATTCTCGCCCACCAGGATCTCGCGCAGTCCGCAGGCGATGTTGTGGCTGAACGGCGCGTCGACGATGGCCTTCACAACCTCGGGCGACGAATCGGCTTCGCCGACCCCTTCGAGGCCGTTGTCGGTGCGAATGCGCACCAGCACGGAATCCTGCGTGCTGGCCGTCTTCGCCTGCACGCTCTTGATCCGCAGAATCTGGCAGACGATCTCAGTGATTTTCATGCAGTGCCTGAATGAGAAGACCCAGAAGTCAAACGGTGACCGGGATGTCGGAATCCAGTCCCGCGGCCAGGGCTGGATCGCAGGAAGGCCCCGGACCAGCGACGCCGAAATCTCGCGTTGCTCCAACCCCGCCGACCGAATAGCGAATCTATACTGGATTTGGCTCGCGGCGGCACGGGATCGTGTATGTCTGAATGCTCACGTTATTGTGGCGGCGGATTGAATACAATATACAATGAGGCGCCTCGCGACGAGCACTGGCATCGTCGGCGGACGTGATTCCTCGTCGAACAACCGAATTTCTTCCATGCGCCACATCGTCGCACTCTGCCTGCTGACGACTACTGGCGTCGCCCATGCCGACGATGCGCTGCATTTTGAAGACGGTCCGCAGCAGATCTTCGCCTCGAAGTGCGTCCGCTGCCATGGCGACGATCCGCTGGAGCGCAAGGCGGAACTCAATCTGCAGTCGGCGGCGGGCGTGTTGCGCGGCGGCGAATCGGGGCCTGTGATCGCGCCCGGCAAACCGGACGACAGCCTCCTCTGGACCAGCATCAGTGATGGCGTGATGCCTCCCGAAGGCGAACCCGGGCTCACAGACGACGAACGCGCTACGATTCGCAAGTGGATCGAACAAGGCGCTCCCACGCGTTCGTCGGCGGACGGCTCGGCCATCCCGGACTCCGCCCGCCAGTTCTGGAGCTTCCAGCCTTTGCACGCGACGGCGCCGCCAGCCGCATCGACGGATCGATCTGTGGTCACTCCGATCGATCGCTTCCTCGCTGCGGAACTTGACCGCCACGGCCTCGCGTTCTCTCCGCCGGCCGACCGTCGCACGCTGATCCGGCGCCTGTCGCTCGACCTGCTCGGCGTGCCTCCCGACCCGGCAGACGTCGCTGCCTTCGAGTCTGATGAGTCCCCCGATGCCTACGAACAACTTGTCGATCGCCTCCTGTCGTCGCCGCACTACGGCGAACGCTGGGGTCGGCACTGGCTGGACGTAACCGGCTACTCGGACAGCAACGGCTATCACCGCGCGGATACTCCGCGTCCCCTGGCGTACCGGTTTCGCGATTACATTGTCGCGGCGCTGAATGCGGACAAACCGTACGATCGGTTGTGGACCGAGCAACTCGCGGGGGACGAGATTTACCGTCCCGAAGAGCGCGACGCACTGCGGGCCGATGTTGCCGACGCTCTCATCGCCACGCACTTCCTCAGAAACGGACCCGACGGAACCGATTCCACCGAAGGCAACGAGATGGTGCAGACCATCGAACGCTATGCCGTCCTCGAACAGCAACTGCAGATCACGATCACCGCCATGTTCGGCCTGACGATCGACTGTGCCCGCTGTCACAGCCACAAGTTCGATCCGATTCCGCAGACCGACTATTACGCACTGCAGTCGCTGCTGTACCCCGCTTTCAACGTGAAGGAGTGGGTCACGCCGAAGAACCGCACCATCCAGCTGGCGACGGCCGACCAACGGGCGCGGCACGACGCGGAAATGAATCGCATCACGACGGAGATCCAGGCCCTTCGCGACGGACTGCGGCAATGGTCGCGCGAACATCGTCCCGCAGGAAGCCTCCTGTTTGCCGACGGCTTTGCGGACGATGCGGATCTCTCGGCGCGCTGGTCGAATGCGGCCCCCGGCGACGACGGGCCGGCCGGCACAGGCGTGCATCTCGACTCCGACGAGGCCCCGGCGGCGAAATCCATCGACGGCACGTTGCACATCATCGAGGCCGGCGGCAGCAACGGCTGGCTCTCGACGCAGCAAAGCATCGACTGGACGCCGAACGAAGTCGGCGGCGTCATCCAGGCGACGTTCGACCTGGTCGCCGACAAGCGGACGCCGGACGGCACAGGTGCCGAGCGGATTGGCTTCTACCTGGCGACGCGCGACTACAACGACAGCACGTCCGAGTCGGGCGGTAACATCCTTTGCGACGGCGTTCCCGACGGCGGCGCGAACATCACGGTCGATTACCCCGGCGCCGACAGTCAGGGCCTCGGCACGCTCGGCAAGACTGGCTTCAAACCCGGCCATAACTACGGCGTACGCATCTCCAACCTGGGCGACGGAAAGTACCAGCTGGAGCTGCTGGTTGACTGGCTGCCGGACGAGGGCGCGCTCACGCTCAGCGAAACGCAGCTTCCGGACGGCGGCTTCGGCTTCGAGTTCTGCTGCGGACGCTGCTTTGTCGTGGATAACATCGCAATCGAAGCGTTTTCCGCCGAAACCGCAGAGAACTCCCCCGCTTCGATGCTGGCAAAGTTCCGCGAACAGTCGCAGGAACAGACGAAAACGGTTGACGCGGCCGTCGCCGCGCTCGAGGCTCAGCGTTCGTCGCCGCCGGGAGAAATCGCCTGGGTGACCGACCTGTCGCCGACCCCCGCGGAGGTCCACCTGCTGAAACGGGGCCGCTACTTCGACCCCGGTCCGGCCGTCGTTCCCGCAGCGCTGACCGTCCTGTCCGACGCCGGGAACATGCTCCAGCCGCCTGCCGAACCAACGCCCGCAGGCACAACAGGTCGCCGCCTCGCGTTCGCCGAATGGGCCACGCGGCCCGGTTCCCGCGCCGCGGCCCTGCTCGCGCGGGTGCAGGTCAACCGGTTGTGGATGTGGCACTTCGGTCGCGGCCTCGTCGATCCGGCAGACAACTTTGGCGCACAGGGGACACTCCCGTCGCATCCCGAACTGCTCGAGTGGCTCGCGACAGAATTCACCAACAGCGGCTGGAGCACGAAGCACATCCAACGGCTGATCGTGATGTCGGCCGCCTACCGACAATCGACGGAGCCAAGCCCCCAGGCCCTGACCGTCGATCCCGCCGATCGCCTGCTGTGGGGTTTCCCGGTGCACCGTCTCGAAAGTGAGGCGATCCGGGACTCGATGCTGCGCGTCGCCGGAGTGCTCGATGATGCCGTGGGAGGTCCGCCGGCCGAATACCAGGCGCTGCCGAACGGCCAGGTCATTTTGAACGAAGACGCCGCGGAATCCGCAACCGGACTCAGCCGGCGGACGATCTACTATCGCCACCGCCGCAGCGAACCGGTCACGTTCCTGCAGACGTTCGACCAGCCGGCCGTGGAGCCGAACTGCCTGCGGCGCGGGACATCGGCGGTGGTGTCGCAGACACTGGCGATGCTCAACAGCGAGTTCTCGGTGCGCATGTCCCGCACTCTGGCGGAACGGATTCGCCGCGAAGTGGGAACCGA
>JAEUIG010000234.1 GCA_016795125.1 Planctomycetaceae bacterium
CCTTTGCCGAGGTGCCGCGCGCCGGGCAGGTGGCCCGCGGCGTACTCGCTCTCCTCGCGGACGTCGACCAGCTCGAACTTCTCTCCGGCATCCACGCGGGCTTTGACATCGGCGGTCGTGCATTCACGAACGCGGGATTTCGCGTCGTTGACGATGGCGAGAAATCGGGGCGTGTGGTGCTTGGCCATGAAGGAGGGGTCAGGGGTGACGGGACAGGGGCGAGCGAGGGTGGGCAGTCGACTAACCTTAAACCATCAACGATCAACCCTCTTCAGATTCCGTGCTGCGGATTTGGAGATTCGTCCGCGGCTACTTCTTCGGCCGGAAGGCCTTTACCTTCGTGTCGTCCAGTTCGATGTACGGTCCGCCGATGAGATCGATGCAATACGGGACGGCCGGCATGACGGCATCGAGGCACTCGCGAATGGCCTTCGGCTGGCCGGGGAGGTTGATGATGAGCGAACCGCCGCGGGTGCCGGCCGTCTGGCGCGAGAGGATGGCCGTGGGGACTTTTTCCAGCGACACCTTGCGCATCAGCTCGCCGAAGCCGGGAAGCAGCTTGTCGCAGACAGCTGCGGTGGCTTCCGGCGTGACGTCACGCGCCGCCGGTCCGGTGCCGCCGGTGGTGACGATGAGACAGCAGCCGGCGTTTGCGAGTTCGATCAGGGTGCGTTCGATGAGCGACCGCTCGTCGGGAATCACCCGGGGGACCGCTTCCCAGGACGAGCGCATGATCTCGGAGAAATACTCGCGGATGGCGGGGCCGCCGCGATCTTCGTACTCGCCGCGGCTCGCGCGGTCGGAGACGGTGACGATGCCGATGGAAATGGACAACGGTCGATGGCAAATGGTCGATGGAGGAACGCGGCAGATCACCGCAGTGACGCATAGCTTACCAGATGACGCAGCCAGCGGTCACGGATCACCGCGGCAACCTGCGTGCACGACGTTTCCGTCAGCGGGCGCGCACGACTACGATCGTCGAAACCGATGCCGCGTGGTCTGCCAATCAGGAGCACTGGTTATGCGTCTGCTGCCAACTGCCATAGCCGGAGTCTTGTTCGCCGTCGCAAGTCCGTCAGCGGCGGCTGAGGTGCGGGAGGTTCGCGACATCGCCTACGGTTCCGATCCGTTGCAGACGGTCGATGTCTATCTGCCGGCTGGTGTCGAGGGGCGTCTTCCCACGGTTGTCTACATTCATGGCGGCGGCTGGCGGGAAGGGGACAAGCGCGAGGGAGTCAACCGGGTCGGCTCGTTTGCGCCGGTCCTGGTCGAGCAGGGCTTCGTCGCCGTCGCCTGCAATTACCGGCTCCTGCCGAAGGACACGTATCCGGCGCAGGTGGACGACGTGCAGCGAATGATCCGCTGGCTGCGCCGGCACGCGGAGGACTATCACATCGATCCGGACCGGATCGGTGTCGTGGGCATCAGTGCGGGCGGGCACCTCGCGGCCATGCTGGCGACGCGGACGGAACACGCGGCGCAGGGGGACGAACTCGACGCCTACAGCAGCCGGGTGCAGGCGGCCGTATCGCTGGCCGGCGTCCACGACTTTTCCAACAAGCCTGAGGTCACGAACGCCCTCCTCGAGGAAGCCCTGCTCGGCATCGCGCAGGGAGACGCGAGCAAGGTCGACGACCTGCGCGAAGAGCTGTCGCCCATTCGCTTTGTGTCAAAAGAGTCGGCGCCGCTGATGCTCGTCGTGGGAACGAATGACACGTGGATTCCCATCGCCCAGGCGGAAGGGATGGCCGACGCGCTGCGCGCCTTCTCCGTGGAAACGGAGATCGTGCGGATCGAAGGGGCCGGGCACGGCATCTTTCCGTATGCCGTGCCGGAAGCGCAGGAGGCGAGCCTGCGCTGGATGACGCGATTTCTGAAGTAGGGGATCGGGGCAAGCCCGGCGGATTTTCGATTTTCGATTCGCGATTTTCGATTGCGCCGGCCGCGACGGCCCGAATGCGCAGGCCCCCTGCGCGTCTCCCACCCAATCCAAAATCCAAAATCCAAAATCAATTCACCCCGCCAGCCAGGCCTTTGCCTTCTCCAGGTCCGCGGCGGCGAAGTACTTGATTGTCGCCATTGTGAACGGTTTGCAGACCTTGGCCATCGACTGTTCCCACGCCGTTTCCCCGACGAGCGCGATTTTCGCGATCTTCGTGCAGTGCGTCGTGGAGAACTTGATGTCGTCCCACAGCGCCTTGGCGTCCCAGCCGTGGAAGTCGTGGAACCGCGCCAGCAACTTCACCTTGCCATGCTCGGCGACGGCCTTGTCGACCGCCGGCACGAACGACTGGTAATCGGCGTCGTGCAGTTTTCCGGAAAGGGTGAATCCGAGCGAATCGGCCGGCAGGCCGGAAATGGGTTCAATCATCGAAATGTCCTGGAGTGGATTGTCTGAGAGCGCTCAGCCCGCGCGCATCATAATCGCAGCACCGTGCAGGAGGCGAGTATGCCGCGCCCTGCAAATTCTCACTCGCGATGGCGCCGCACAAAACTCGGGAATCGGGGGATGCCGGCGTCGGAGAGTTCCTGGTAGCGGAAGGTAATCCGTGCACCGATCGCCGGGGGTTGCTCGCGGTCACGGTCGGAGAAACCGGTGCCGACGGAAAACTCTTTTCCGTTTGGCAGTTGGACCGTCAGCGCTCCGAGTCGGCCCTTGTGCCGGCCTTTGCCGGGCTCGTGCCGGACGACGATCGCTTCGGCATCGTGGAATGTTTTGACCTTGAGCAGAGTTGCCGACCGGCCTACCACGTACTGGGAGGCCGGTTGTCGCAGCATGATCCCCTCGCCACCGAGTGCTTCGATCCGCTGGAGTTCCCGGCGGAGGTGCTCGACATCCTTGCAGAGCGCGTGCTCGTGAATGCGGGTGAACTCGTTGTTCCAGGTGCGGATGCCGTCATTCAGGAATCCGATGCGGTCTTCAAAGGCTCCGGCGGCGGCGGGTGCATCAAAGACGAGAAAGCGTATGCTGCGCCATTGCTCTCCCTTGTCCTGCCGGCGGACGATGCTGACCGTCCGT
The DNA here is from genome assembly GCA_016795125.1 of Planctomycetaceae bacterium. Lineage (GTDB taxonomy): Bacteria > Planctomycetota > Planctomycetia > Planctomycetales > Planctomycetaceae > JAEUIG01. The sequence goes on from JAEUIG010000234.1 coordinate 3,023, forward strand.
TGAAACGCCTTGCGATCGAGCCACAACTCGCCGTCCAGCGGAACGCCCGGCAGTCCGGCGACGAACCAGTCGGGCGCGTGATAGAGATTCCCCTGCCGGGACAGAAACTGACGGCCGTCCCAGAAGGCCCGGACGCCATCGAGCTTTTCGCTCATCCACCAGCCGGCCGGGTCGAGGACGTTGTCCCACGCTTCGGCGAGCAGCAGCGACGGTTCCGCGGAGGGTTCATCGCCGGCTGTGGACTTGGCCGGTTTGGCCGGGAGTGCGCCCCCCAGACGCTGTACTTCGGCGTCGTCTCCGCGCAGCTTGCGGAGATGCTTACACGTTCGGCGTTCGATGCCGACCGACTGGTTCCGCCAGGCGGGGCAAGTGCAGGAATAGACCCCGCCGGTGTTTTTGAGGATGTACGGCTTGGCGCCGGACCCCTGCATCTCCACGCTTTCGCCGTCTTGCAGGTCTGGCATGATCAACCTCGGAGGAGCAGGTTGCTGAGGCTATCGGCGATTCGATCCCGGCGTCAGCGTCGTCCGAGAAAGGCCCTCGCTGGCGCTTCGAGCTCGTGAACGGTCGCTGATGCGGCGCTGAACGAGTCCCGCGAACGGCCAGTGCAGGCTGAAGTCGATGCGCCGCAGCGCGACATCCAGGACCCACAGCAGTGCGGCGATCGTGAGCAGCCAGGGCCAGAGCGGCGTCGGGCGCGACGCCGTGCGATCCGTCTTGAAGAGCGAGTCGGCATCGGGGTTGTACTGGCCTCCGGTGGACGACGCGATCTCCTTCAAGAGAGCTTCGTTCGTCGGCTTGATGCGCAGCTCGTCGCTGTAGCCGACGGTCAGGCCGCGCGATTGGCGGTACAGCGGCTGACCCTGGTCCTTGACGGTTATTTCCAGGTGATACGCGCCGCTGTCGGGCGTGGGGATCGTCTGCGTGTATTGACCGGGGGCGCGCTGATCGAGCGTGAGATGCGTGCGCCGCAACTGCGGGTCGACGACGGTCAGCTCGACTTCGGACTCGTTGAGGAACTGGCCAAGCGGATCGACGGCATCGACGCTGATGGCCGTCTGGCTGTCGTCGCGGTCGAGCGCGACGGCAATGCCCTGCGCGTCGCTCTTGCGCATCGCCTGGCGGATGACCTGCGTCCAGAACTTGCCGAATCCGGGCCAGGTGAGCCATTCAGCCGCCCAGCGGGCCTTGGCGTCCGATGTGAACGCGACGCTCATCCCCAACCCGTAACGCCACCAGGCGAGCAGCGGATCGCCTTTTTCGGTGATAAGGATGACCTCGCTGGTCGGCTTCGGGCGGGTCATCACGTAGCCGAGGAGAAACGGCGCGGAGTCCATGTCGAGATCGGCGAGGGCGCGCGTCGCCCGCATGGTCTGCGGGATGAACGGCTGCTCGTCGATGGCGGACTTGCTCGCGGTGACGGTTTCTTTCGCGAAGATCTGCGGGACCTGGGCGGGGTCTTCGGCGAGGTAGTAGCGGCCGTTGCCGACGCGCGCGATGGTCTCCAGCAGTTCGTTGTCGCAGTCGGTGCCGCAGGCGACGGTGGAGACGGTGATCTTGTTGGACTGCATCATCTGGGCGACGCCTTCGAAGTCTCCGGGTTCGGAGACACCGTCGGTCAGGATGATGACGTGCTTCAGCTTGGCGGGCGTCGTCATCAGCATGTCGTTCGCCTGTTCCATGGCGGGATACATGGTCGTGCCGCCTCCTGCATCGATGCGGGCAATGTCGTCCGTCACGCCGGCCTTGTTCTGGGCCGACTGCATCTCGCTGATGACATACGTCTCACCGTCGAAGGCCACGACGCCGATCTTGTCGTTGCGGCCGAGCAGCTCGACGGCGCTGCGGGCGGCGGTTTTGGCCATCTCGATTTTTTCGCCGGACATCGAGCCCGACTTGTCGATGACGAGCACCATTCCGAGGCTCGGCTTTTCTTTCTCTTTCTCGAAGTCGCTGCGGACGGGCAGGATTTCCTCCAGAGCCGTCTTGTAGTAGCCGCCGAGCCCGAACGACTGCTCGCCCCCGAGCATGATGAATCCGCCGCCGAGTTCCTGGACGTAGGTGCGGGCGACGTTCATCTGCTGCTGCGAGAGCGCCGTCGCCGGCACGTTGGAGAGCATCAGCAGCTCGTAGTTCTGCAGGTCGGCCAATGTCTCGGGCATCCCCTGCGGCGGGCGGATGTCGGCCTGGATGCCTTCGTCCTCCAGCGCGTACGCCAGATCACGGATCAGGTTCGGATCGCTTTCGATGATCAGCACGCGCGGCCGCCCGCTGGCGAACACCAACCCGGACTCGGCGTTGTTGTCGAGCAGCGTGTCGGACTGCAGTTCCGAAACGCGGACGGCAAACGCGGCGAGTCGTTCGCGTTCGATCGACTGCTGGAACCGGAACCGGTTCTCCCCCTGGACGAGCTTGCGGCGTTCGCTGATGACCTTGTGATCGCCGCGATAGATTTCCAGCAGCCCTTCATCGTCGTGGTTCGAATGCACGACGACTTCGACGTTGAACGGTTCCCCCTCGCGCACTTCGGCCGGGACGTTGACCTCGGAAACCTGCACCTCCGGTTCCGTGCGGGTCGGCAAAGGAATCGTGGAAACCGGAACACCGGTGCGGACGGCGGCCTGCAGCGCATCACCGGCCGTTTCGTTGCCGTCGGTGAGCACGACAATGTGCGGGACGTATCCGGGCGGGAGATATGCCGCCGCCGATTCGATCGCCGCCGCGATATTGGTCCCCTTGCGTG
>JAEUIG010000715.1 GCA_016795125.1 Planctomycetaceae bacterium
GCGGCCTGAGGCTCGTGAACGGCATCCGCGTCGGCCGAGCCGTACACCCGCGTCTCCGTCGGCGGCGGAAAGCCGTGGTCGCTCGGCGCCGCAGCGTCCCACGAGGGCTGATGGTGCTCGTCAGCCGCGGGGAGCTGCGGAATGCAATTGACCTCCATCGTCATGCCGAAGTCATTCGACTCTGCGGGCGGGACGATCTCGGGCCGCGACAGTTCATTCAACAGTGTTCCGTAGGCCAGCGTCGAGCAAGAATCCTGACCGGCCGGTGCGGCGGAATCCGGCTGCGGCCATTCCGCTGCGGCACTGCCGTCGGTGTCGGGATGGAGATCGCATTCCGGTGCAGCGGCGAAATCGTCGTTCGCGGCCGACTCCAACTCCGGCAATGGTTCCGCCACTTCATCGATGGCGGTGGTTGCGACCTCGTTCCGCGCAGAACTGGCGGACTCGAATTCGGCGCGGGCTGCGGTGAAGTCGCGGAGCTGTCGGCACAGCTCGTGCCGCTGCTCGACAAACACGTCGCGTTCGGTCTGGAGCTCGGTTCTGGCGGCGGTCAGAGACTCCCAGGCGGCCTGCAGTTCGGACTGTTGTGCGTCGAGTTCCTCTCTCCGCTTCGCCTCGGCGGCGGCCTTTTCTTCCCATTCGGCCCGCACCGTGGCGATTTCGGCGCGCTCGGCTTCCAGTTGCTCACCAAGCAGTTCGAGCGCGGCGCGTTCGTCCAGCATTTCGCGGCTGGCCGATTCCTGCAGGGCCTTGGCCGCAGCGAGCCAGGCGGATTCGTCCGGATGACTGACAAGTCCTCCGCCCGCGCCGGGTGCTCCCATCAGGCGGGTCAGTTCGGCGGTGAGCGGCGAGCTCTGGCAGCGCTGGGCGAAGTCATTGGCGGCCTTGTCCAGTTGTGCGGCCCGGTTCTCGAGGTCCTGCTCACGGGCGTCGAGCAGTGCGCGACGATTGGCCCAGATGGCCTCGTCGGCTTCCTGTGCGTCGCGAAGCCGTGCGAGTTCGTCGCGTGTGGCGGCGAACTGCTCGCGGTCGCGTTCGAAGGCACTGCGTTCCTGATGGAGCGCGGCCTGTTCCCGTTCAATACCGCCCCACCGCACTTCGAGTTCGTGCTGGGCGTGCGCCAGTGCGTCGCGATCCGCCTGGAGCTGCCCGGCTTCGCCTTCCAGCAACTGCCGGCGGGCTTCGAGCGCCTGCTGATCGAGCGAGAGCCGGGAAAGGGACTCGTCGCCGGTGCGCTGCAGGTTGCACAATTTCGATTCGTGGTCCTGGAGTTCGGCGGCGCGACGATCCAGGGCCGCGGCCTGTCCGGCGAACTGCTGTTCGCGTTCGACCGCCTCGCGCGCCCGTTCCGCCAGATCCTGCTCACGCTGCGAAAGTTCGCCGGCGCGGACGGCGACGTCCCGCTCGGCGCCGGCCAGCGACTGCTCGCGCTGAATGATGGCGTCCCGCTGCCGCGCCAGTTCCTGCTCGAGTTCGGCAAGCTGCTGCTCGCGCGCTTCGTGCTGACAGGCGCGTTCGGCGACCGCCTGCTCGCGGCCGGACAGTTCGTCGGACCGGCGCGCTGTGGCCTCGTCGTAATTCGCCGACGACAGCTCGCGGTGCGACAGGTCAGCAAGGTGGCGGGCGAGGTCGGACTCGCGCGCCTCGAGTTGCCGGTGACGCTGCTCCCATTCCCGGTCGCGATCGGCCAGGGCCTGTTCGCGACGCGACAATTCGTCGTGTCGAGAATCGGCGGATTGACCCGCGGACGCTGCCGTCTGCACGCGCTCGGCGAGCGACTCGGCCTGCCGGGCCAGCGCTGCCTCTTGTTGCGCCAGTTGCTCCGCACGGGCTTCCAGTTCCCGGACGCGAGTGGTGAAAACGTGTTCCTGCGAGGCGAGTTGCTGCTCACGCTGCACAAGGTCCTGATCGAGATGCACCAGCGCAAGGTCCTTGTGCGTCAGTTCCTGCGTATCCTGGGCCTGCTGCGCGGCAGTTTCGGCGAGCTCGCGCTCCCGTTCTGAAATCTCGCCGTCCCTCCGGGCCAGCATCCGTTCGTAGTCGGCCAGTTCGCGTGATTGCTGCGTCAGTTCCTCGACGCGCCGCCGGTGCTGCTGTTCGCGTTCGGCCGCCTGCTGCTCGCGCTGACCGAGTTCGCCGAGCCGGCGTTCCAGGTCGCCGTGCCGTCCCGTCAGCTCCTGTTCGCGCTGCGAACACGCGGCTTCGTGGGCCTGACGTTCGCCTTCCTGCTGGAGCACGCAGGCTTCGCGTGCGGCGAGCTGCTGCTCCTGCACGGTCAGGTTCTGTTCCCGCGCCGACAGCTCGGCCTGCCGCCGCTCCGTCTCGCTGTGCCGCTGATTCAGTTCCAGTTCGCGTCCGGTCAGTTCCCGTTCGCGCTGTGCGGTGCGATCCTCTGCTGCGCGTTGCTGTCCTTCCTGCTGCGACGCGCGGTTTTCGCGCGGGGCGAGCTGGCGTTCGCGTTCGGCGAGGTCCTGGTCGCGCTGCGCCGCCGCCTGTTCCCGGTGCGCGACGTGGGCTTCGCGTTCGGCGAACTGCTGTTCGCGCTGGGTCAGTTCGCGCGCCCGCTGGTCGCAGGCGGCATCCCGGCGGGTCAGCTCTTCGGTGCGGTGCGCCAGGTGCTCTTCGTTCCGGGTATGCAGCTGTTCCCGTTGCGCGACGGCCTGCTCGCGCTGGACCATCGCGGCGGCGTGGAGTTCCGCCTGGCTCTTGCGGGTCGCCAGCAGCGTGTGGGACTCGACGACATCGTCCGCCTGGAGTCGCAGCGCGCTTTCGCGTTCGGTCAATTCGGCGGTGCGGCGTTCCAGGTCGCTGCGAACCGCGTCGAGTTCGTGGCGGACGGCCGCGAGCGCCTTGCGTTCGGCCAGGCAATGCTCCCGGTCGGCTCCGACGGCGGCACGCTCGCTGCGAACAAGCCGGTCGAAGTCGTGCGCCGATTTCCAGGTGTTCTGCAATTCATCCCACTGGCAGCGGACTTCCGCCTCGCGCGCGGCGAGTTCGTGTTCCCGTGCGGCGAGTGAGGTCGCGAGTTGCGCGAGGTGCTTCCGCTGCTCATCAAAGGCTGGCACCGCTGCGGGCGGCGGAGACGACGCTTCCTGGGCTGCCAGTCGCCGGTGGCGCTCCCATTCTCCACGGGCCGCCTGCGCGGCCTGCAACAGCTCTGCACGAGACGAGGCCTCGCCCCACAGCGTTTCGATGTCCGGCTTCGTGTCGGATTCCGGAGAAGCAGCCGACAGCGTGCCGACGGTCCATTCGATCGGGCCGGTGATGAGGCGGTCTCCCGGCCGGAGCGTGGCTTCGCGAAGGACGCCCTCGTTGAGCCACGTCAGCGGGGACAGCGACTTGATCACGCTGCGGCTGGGGCCGACGACGATCAGGCAGTGCCTGGCTGCGACGCCGGCGACCGGCACGCCGATTTCGCACGCCTGATCGGAGCCGAGGTGATAGCGTCCCGGAGCGAGAACAACCGGTGACAGGTCGGCGGCGCCGACGGCCGGTTCCAGCACGAGGACCTGGTTCTGGGCAGCGGTGGCCGCAGGGCGGCGGGCGACAGTGGACGAACTCATCGCTCTGTCCTTGAGGATTGACCGAAACGGTCGAAGAGAAAGGGCAGTTCGGGACATGGGGATATAGCTCCGGGGTCCCCAGCGGTCAAAATGCATACGCCCGGCGCAATGCTGAATCCCGGGAGAGTTGAACGATGCGGGGGAATGTGGCAGGTAGACCTTGCGTGAGCGGTCGGGTCGGGTCCCGCAATCTCGACGGGACCGGCACGACCGTCACTCTCGACGGTCCCGCTACAGACCTCCGGGCTTGCCTCTCCGCACCGCTCGCGACTGGACCTGCCGGCGCATGGGCTGCGAGCCGGGAAGGACGGCGGCGGGACACTTGAAGCCGCGGCGACGGTGTGTCACTCTCTGCTCGTGGCAAACGGCGTTGCACATCTCGAATCACATCGGAAGCGTCACCATGAACCCCCCGGCAACTGCCGCGAAGTCAGTTTCGTTGGCCGCCGCCGAGAGTCCGGCCGAAACTAAGAGCCCGGCTGTCATCGCGGGCAGAGAGCATGCGGGAGCGAACAACTCGCCGCAGCACCCAATCTCCGGAACGACCGGTCGCTCACTCTCGACGGAGCGCGGCCTGATGCAGCGGCTGCTCAAGCAGTTGCATGAGCCGCCCATTCGCATTGTGCTCTGG
>JAEUIG010000724.1 GCA_016795125.1 Planctomycetaceae bacterium
AGGTTCACCTGCCACGGATGGGAATCATCAACGTCGTCGACTCGTTGTGCCGCGCGGCGGAGCTGCGGACGGTCTGGTCCGGTACAGCGCGGCAGGCGGCCAGCGGACGATCCACCGAAATCTGCCTGGCGCGCGGCAACCTGGCGCTCTGCCTGGATGCGCTGACGGCGCCGCTCGGAGTCATCTGGGAACTGCGGGAAAACGAAATCCGGCTGTCGATTGCCAGGGAGGTCAGCGAGGGAACGCTCGCCATCTGCCGGCGTCAGGCGGCGCGGCGGGCACTCGAGCATGCCGTGCAGGAGTACCCGGAATTCGCCCTCGGACCACAGGCGCTGGTGGCCCTGGGCAACATGGCTCTGCAGGACGGCCAGATGGACGCGGCCGAAGCGAACTATCGCCGGATGCTGGAAAAATACCCGCGTTCGCCGATCTGCGCGGATGCGTGGTTCAATCTGGCGAAGCGGAACCTGCTGCAGGATCGCCCGGATGCCGCCCTGGATACCTTCTGGAACGTGGTGGATTCCAGCGCCCCGCCCGTCACCGCGGCCGCAGCATACCTGTACATCGGCCGGCTGCTGCTGGATGCGGAACAGCCCCGTCGCGCCGTCACGCCGCTGACACGGGCGACCCAATGGACCACCGACGGGACCGTACGCACCAAGGCGGTGCTGTGCCTCGCGGCCGCACACTTGCTGCAGGACAGGCCCGAGTTGGCGAACGAAGTGCTGATGGACTTCCGCAGCGATGTCCGGTCCGAGGCCACGCAGGCCGCGTTTCTGTCCGCGCTCGCGCGATTCCGGGCCGCCAAAAGCCCGACCCTGCGGCTCGAAGAAGCGCAATCGCTGCTGTCGGCCTCTGAGCCCCTGCAGAGCTCCGACTTTTTCGGACGTTACGGCTGGTACCTCCGCGGGCGCGCCTACGAAGAACTGCTCCTGCCGGAACTGGCGGTCGCCGTGTACCGCGAAGCCCTGGATCACAACGCACATCCGCCGTATCGCCACGACATCCGGTTCGGCCTGGGAACCTGCCTGGCCGACATTGGCGAACTGGACGCCGCCCGGCTGCAGTTCACCGGGCTGATCGAGAACGCGGATCCCGACTGGCAACGGAAAGCCGCGTTTCGGTTGTGCCGTCTGCAGCTGGATTCCCGTGAGCCGCTCGCCGCGTCGCGGATCGCCCGCACACTGCTGGCCCAATGTACGGATCCCGAGGAACAGGCCCGGGCACTGCAACTGCTGGGGGCGGCGTATCAGCGGATGGGAGACCACGCTGCGGCCGCGCTCTGTTTTGCCGGCACGGTTCCCGGATCAAGTCCATCCGGGACAAACGAGGAACACTGAGCCGCCATGTCGAAATCGTACTCAGCAATTCGGCGCCGGTTGCGAACCGTGCCCATCGCCACACTTGGCGTTTGGACGCTCGCGTGGGCCACCGCCGGCGGCTCCGACGCGCCGCTGCCGATGGAGCCGACCACGCCACCGGCGAGCACGCAGTCCGACGAACTGACGCCCTCCGTGCTGCTCGATGACATCGACGCAACCGCTCGCGCCAAGCAGGTCCGCATGGAGCGCCTGCGGCGGCAACTGCAGCAACTGGGCGAAGCCAGCCGCCGCGTTGCTCCCGCGCACGAGCCCCCCACAGTCCCCGAAACACTGGAATCAGACGCGCAACTTCCCGAAGAGCATCCGACGCCGGAAGCCCATGAGGTCGCCGACCCTCCGGTCGCCGGTGACGGCCTGGCAGTGCCTCCCCCGGCGGACATCGATGCCCCGCCGCTCGAATCGGGAACCGACGAACATGCCCATCCCGAGGAACACGGAACGGAAGCATCGCCGCCGGCGAATCCGCACGCTCCGCATGCGGCCGCAGAGGCCGAAGTCCTGCCCGGAGCTCAGATCGATCGACTCGCGCTGGCCGACAGCCTGTTTGCGACCGGGCAGTCGGACCTGGCGCTGCAGGCATACGACAGCATCGAACTGATGAAGCTGGCGGCAGCGGATCGCTACTGGATCGAGTACCAGATTGCCAACTGCCACCGGCGGCTGGGAAACAAGCCGGAAGCCGAGCAACGCTATCGGCGGATCGCGGGACTGATCGACGGCGGCTGGTGTGCGACGCACGCCCGGTGGTGGCTGGACGCGCTGGCGAAAAAAGCGGACCTGGAACGGGACCTTGAGCAGATCAAGCTGACATTGCAGGCCACGGAGGAGCAGTTGAATGCCAAGTCGGCCCAATGACATCGAGATGGAACTGGCGACAGCCCTCCGGGAACGTGCGGAACTGTACCGCCACGCGCATGCTGCCCTTGAATCGCTGCAGCAGCGGCTGCACGCCGGCGACACGATGCATCGGCTCAGTCCCGAGTTGCAGCGGGTCCTGACGGCGGTTCGCGCCGAAGACGAGCGGCTGGCGCCGTTGACGGACGCCTGGCGGCGACTCTCGAAGTCGCCCGGACCGGAACTCGCGGCGCAGATCGATCTGCATCAGCAGCAACTGGAACGAACTTTGGCACTGGTCGATCGACTGACGGCGACCGCCGCCGCCGATCGTTCGCTGCTGGAGCCGCGACTGGATGAAGGAGCGCGCGGACGACGGATGCAGGCCGCGTACGCGGCAGCGGTCGTCGGCAGTGGTTGACGTTTAGCGGGGAGCCGAAGGCAACCGCGCGAAGAATTGAAACAACAACCGGGGGGTTGTTCCGGGGACGCGCATGGCGTCCCCGGAATGGAACACAGGCTGGCGAGTCCGGCGCGCTCGGCGCGGGATTCGAGGGGGATTGCCGGCGGGGGCCGGCAGGACCGGCTCATCGGGCCGGTCTGGGGGGATATCAGGGGGGCGGGGCGGCTGCGCACCGGGGGCGGGGCGCAGCGGCCTGGATCGCAGGATGCCGTATGTCGCTCGTTTTTCAGTCCCAGGCGATGATGCACGTTGTCGAGCGCGCCCGCCGGTTCGCGCGCACGTCCGCGACCGTGCTGATCTCAGGCGAGAGCGGCACCGGCAAGGAACTGATCGCGCGCTACGTCCACGATCAGAGCGGCCGCAGCACGCAGCCGTACGTGCGCGTCAACTGCGCCGCCCTCACGGAAAGTCTCGTCGAGAGCGAACTGTTCGGGCATGAGCGCGGAGCCTTTACCGGCGCCGCGGAAACGCGGATCGGCCGGCTCGAAGCGGCGGCGGGCGGCACGCTGTTTCTCGACGAAATCAGCGAGGTCCCGCAGCGCGTGCAGGCCAAGCTGCTCCGCGTGCTGGAGGAGGAGGAGTTTCAGCGCGTCGGCAGCAACACCACGCGCCGGCTGGAGGCGCGGATTCTCGCCTCATCCAACCGCAACCTGGAACGGCACGTCGCCCGCAAGAGATTCCGCGCCGATCTGTATTACCGACTGAACGTGCTGCGGCTCGAACTGCCGCCGCTCCGGGAACGCAAAGAAGATGTGCCGCCGTTGACGCAGCATTTCGTCAACACCTACCGCGGCGATTCAACGGCGGCGGTACGCGGCGTCACACCGCGGGCCATGCAGACGCTGTGCGGTTACGACTGGCCCGGCAACATTCGCGAACTGCGAAACGTCATCTACCGCGCCTGCGTGCTGGCGGAAGCGCCGCTGCTCGACGTGGCGAACCTGCAAAAGCTCGAATGCGCCCCCCCGGCCGCCGCGCCGTCGGGGAATCCGTACGGGGAACTGCGCCTCGAGGAGATCGAGCGACAGGCCATCCTGGCACGGTTGCAGCATTGCGGCGGGAACAAGGCGGCCGCGGCCGCCGCACTGGGCGTCACGCCGCGCACGCTGCGCAACAAGCTGACCCAGTACCGCCGACTCGGCCACGTGTCGTAACGGCGTTCAATTCCTCTCCCCCTGTCCCCACGCGAGAAGCATGGACCTCAAAGAGTGCGCCACTCGGAGGAGAGGGCCAATTCTGTTCGGCACAGATGATGCATCGGTTGATCCGCCGATATGACGCGTCTGAAGGACGCGCACTCGACAGCCCAGGGCGCAGCCCTGGGTTGTGATTCGCGAAAATGTGGGAGTCCTGAAAGGCCGCGACTCGCCGACGAGTTGCGCCCCTTCAGGGCTGAGCGTCCCTGTTCAACCGTGACCCAGGGCTGCGCCCTGGGCTGTCGAGTGGCGCCCCGTTGGGGCGTTTCGCTCGACACCGATCTGATTCCCCTCAGCCTTTCTCTCACAGCATCATTCGTGCCGAACAGAATTGAGGAGAGGGTCGGGGTGAGGGATCGAGAGCGTACGCGATTACTCGGCGCCATGATGTCGGAAGCACGGCATCGTCAGCAGCACCGGCGCATCGTGCACGGCGCGCTCGTGCATGGTAGTCTGGCCGCTGCATCGCAGCACGAGTCTCCGCACTCACGATAACCAGACAAACACCGACTCATGACCGACCTCTCCCCGCGATCCATCCCGTCCGCGCAGTTCTCGCGTCGTCGCTGGCTGGCCGGTGTCGCCGCTGCTTCGGCCGCCGCCTGCCTGCCACGCGCCTGGGCCGCGCCCGCGCCGCGCAAGGCGCAGATCGCCATCACCTTCGATCTGGAAATGAGCCGGCACTATCCCCAGCGCGGCATGATGGAATGGGACTTCCGCAAGGGGGATCTCGACCAGGCCACCAAGGACTACGCCGTCGAAGCAGCGCGCATTGCCAAAGAACGCGGCGGGCTGATCCATTTCTTCTGTGTCGGGCGCGTGCTGGAGCAGCCGGACGTCGAATGGCTCAAGCACCTTTCGGCCACCGGCCATCCGATCGGTAACCACACGTACGATCACGTCTACGTGCTCGCGAAGGAGGCCGTTGAAACGCAGTTCCGGTTCCAGCGTGCACCCTGGCTGGTCGAAGGCCGGACTGCGGCCGATGTGATCTCTGAGAACGTCAAGCTGGCCACGCTGGGTCTCAAGGAACGCTGCGGCATCGACGTGGCCGGCTTCCGCACCCCGGGGGGGTTCGCCACCGGTCTCGACGGCCGCGAAGACGTCCAGCAGATGCTGCTCGACCAGGGCTTCGACTGGGTCAGTTCGAAGTACCCGGCACACAAGGCGGGAGAGCCGATGGTCGATCCCGGCCCGGATGTCTTCGCCGACATCATCCGCGCCCAGGCCGAGGCACAGCCTTATGTCTACCCCACGGGGCTGATTGAAGTGCCGATGAATCCGATCAGCGACGTCGGCGCGTTCCGCACCAACTACTGGAAACGGCCGTTCTTCCTGCAGGCGATCCGGGAAGCGATCGACTGGGCCATCGAGACCGGCAGCACCTACGACTTCTTATGCCACCCGTCCTGCATGCTGGTCGAGGATCCGGACTTCGAGGTCGTCCAGCAAATTTGCGATCAGGTCGCCCGCGCCGGCGACCGCGCCGAGATCGTCGCGCTGGGCAAGATGGCCGACCGCGTCCGGACGTAAGGTTGGACACAAAGACACGGAGGCGCAAAGACGCGCAGAGATGGATGAGGCCCGATTTCAGTAGTTCAAAGTTCCGGTCAACGGACCTGGTGGCAGAACGTCTTACCCCGCAGGGGTTTGACAACTCAGCTCAGGGTCGCGAGCGAAGCGAGCGCACCCTGGGACCGGCCGCGAACCCAAACCAACCCTGAAAGGGTTGCACAACGTCTGAGAATGCCGCGACGTTGGTTGGAATCGTCGTTGTGGAACCCTTTCAGGGTTCGTGGGGAGTCATGACCGGCGACCCAGGGTGCGCCCGCTGCGCGGGCGACCTTGGGCTATGTTCTGCAACCCCTGCGGGGTAAGAGTCTTGCGCGACCGCAACACTTCGGCGAAGACTTGGAACTACCGAACTTACCTTTCTTTGCGCGTCTTTGCGTCTCGGCGGCTTTGTGTCGATTCTTCGTACCACTCAAAGAGGACCCGGAAGGGCGGAGTGAAGTCGTCGGGATTGTCCGCGATGCGGCGGGCGACTTCGGCCGGGGACGCCCACTCCACGGATTCAATCTCGTCCGGATCGGGCACCGGCGTCGCGTCGGTGTGGGCGAGGTACAGGTGCGTGTGCTCGTTCGCGGTGTCGGTGCTGGCGGGGAACGATGCGCCGAACTCCAGTGTCGCACGCAGTCCGAGTTCTTCCTCCAGTTCTCTCACGGCCGCGGTGGCGTAGTCTTCACCGACCGCCAGATGGCCGGACGCCGATGACGTGATCCGCAGTGGATACTCGTCCTTCTGAGTAGACCGGCGATGCAGCAGCAGTTCGCCGCGCGCGTTGAACACGAAGATATGCACAGCGCGGTGCAGCAGCCCGCGCGCATGCACTTCCCCGCGCGGCGCCTGGCCGATGACGCGATCCTGCTCGTCGCAGACGTCGAAGAGTTCGCAGGGATCGGTGACAGGCATGGGGCGGAGGTCGGAGGTCGGAAGTCAAACGCCAGAGGTGAATCGTAAATGACAAATGACAAATGAGAATTGACTAATGACAAATCTGTGGAGCCTTTGATTTGTCATTAGTCATTGGTCAATAGTCATTTGTCATTTCGCCGCCGGACTATCACCATCGACGCCTCAAATGATTCCATACAGCGGCCCGCCGGCAGCTCCAAGCTGGTCGACGCGCCGCGCCACGGTCGCGTCTGCGATCAGCGGCGGGGCGTGGTGCGGCTTGATGCGGGCGTCAATCACCAGCGGGCCGCGGCAGCCCCAGTGCTTGTGCTCGGTGAACGCGCCGCCGCCGTCGATGTCCGCCGCCGGATTCGAACGCGTGAACGTCACCCACAGGAAATTGTTCAACGAGCGGGCGACGAATTCGCTGTCGTCCACGACGACAATGAGCGGCACTGACCACAACCGATGGTCGGGCGTCAGCGAACGACCGAATCGCTGAAGACTCTCGGCGGCGTCCGAACCCGCTTCGGTGGAGGTGACGCGCGGTCCCTGAACCGCCACGATGCCCGGCAGGCAGATGCGCGGGTCGCCAAAGCCGTCCGGCAGTGTCACTCCGGGCGGCAGATCGACCGCCAGTTCCCGGCGCGGAGGTCCGGCTGCTGCAATCACCAGCTTGGAACCGGCATTCAGTCCGGTTCCGGAGTAGTCAAGCGTGTCGATCGTCGTCCGCGTCTGGAAATGCAGGTCGCGCGTCCAGTCGACGCGTCGCAACACGTGCTGAAAGAATGCCCCGACATCATGCAGATCGAGCCGCGGATCGTCGCCATCCGCCGCGATCAGCAGGTACTTCGCCAGCGAGAGCTGTCCCTGACCGAGAATGGCGTTCGCCTGCGTGAGCAGTTCCTGGGGGGTGCGCTCGGCCGCGTATGGCACGTACCGTTCGCTGCCG
>JAEUIG010000727.1 GCA_016795125.1 Planctomycetaceae bacterium
GGCGACGAAGATCCGCTTTCCGGCCCCGTCGAGAAGTTCGCCCAGCGACGGTGCTGTCAGCAACTGTCCGTTGCTGCGTTCCTCGACCTGCATCAGGACGGCGGCATCGGCGGTGTCGATGTTGGTGTCCGGCAGGATGTCCGGCAGGTAGATCTCGTTGTACAGCATGCCGTGGACGGCCGGATAGGTGCCTGTCGCCAGCGACGTTGCGTTCACCCGCGTCACCGTCGGATACACCGCGTGATGTTCCAGCCCCACGGCGCCGCGTTCGGCCAGCGCATGTAGATGGGGCATGAGTTCGGGCGTGATGTACTCCGGACGCAGGCCGTCGAAGATGACGATCAAGCAGTCGGCGGGCGATTTCTGTTCGGCTCCGTCGACCCGCTGGCTGACGGCCAGGAGGACCAGCATCAGCAACAGCGAAACGGCCTGCCGCAGTACCTGTATCGAATAGAACCGCATCTCGGGCACGCTTTCAGGAGGTGTTCCACGAATGCCGCTGTCGCGTCGCGTCAGTTTGGCTGCTCTTCCATCCGCCTCAATTGAAGCGTGTCGTCCGTCAAGTCCATTGGCGTTGGGGGAGGAGCAATTCGCAGCGTCTGGTCATCTTCGACAGCGTACGTGTGTTCGTCCACCGGAAACCTCTCCGGTTCTCCGCGGGCGACGCGGCCCAGGTTGTGCGCGATCTCTCGGACTCGGTACCGGCCCGTGGCGGTTGTTCCCCAGCGGATGTACAGGCGGTCGCCGTCGGTCCACCAGCGGAAGCCGTCGTTCAGAGCCAGCACGCGATAACCGCCGGGTGACGCTTCGCGGCGCGAATTCCGAAATCCGATTCCGCTGGCCTGGAATTCCCAGTTCTCGCTCCAATCCGAGCGTGCGTCAGTCGTGACAATCCAGTTCCCGGCGAGGCGCGGATCGCAGCGGGGCGTCAGCCACCAGGCCATCAGGATTCCGACGCACAGCAGTCCTGCGAGTGCGACCAGCAGCCGGCGGCGCATTACGGATCGTCCTCCGGCAGGCGCGACAGGTAGAGCACCTTCGGCGACGGATCCCATGACGTGTTTCCCGGCTGGACGCGGATCAGGTCTGGTCCCTCGATGACGATATCGTAGTTGAGCACCGGGTTCTGTGGCGGGTCACCGCGGAGCACGCGAGAGAGGTCTGCGGCGCTTTCCTTGAGCGACTCCCAGCCGGGCCGTGACAAGCCCCACTTGATGCGCAGCCTGTCCCCGTTCGTCCACCAGTGGAGTTCGGAGCCGAACGCGGCGATTGTGGAACCGGCCCATTGCCGGCCGCTCATCCGGCCCGCGCCGTCGCTGGCCAGCGTCCATTCCTGCTTGGGATCGAAATTCGCCCGATCGGTGGCGGCTCGCAGCTGTTCGGCCGTCGGGGGCGAACTCTCTGTCACCAGCCACCGGCCGGCGAGACGCGCATCGTGCCGGTGCGTCCACTTCCAGGCGCCGAGCGCAGCAACGATGAACAGCGTCACCAGCACGATCACCAAGCGCCGGCGCTTCATGGCGTCCGGCCTTCCAGTCGCGTGAGTTCAAACACCATGTTGTCCGCCGGCGCCGGGACGGACACCGGTGTGATCTGTATGCGGTCGTCCTCCCCGACGGCAAACCGGTATTCCCAAACCGGATTCGTGACGCGCATGACCGGCTGCCCGGTGATCGAATTAAACGCCTCCCGCGTGGATTCCCGGGCCCGCATCCAGAGCGACCTGCTTGTGAGCAACTGAACATAGAGGCGATCGCCGCGCGTCCACCAGTGGAAGCGACCGCGCATGTGAACCACTGCGACGCGCTGTTTTGCCACGCTTCCCGTCGCCGGCTGCTGCGACACGGGCGTTGACGTGACCAGTGACTCCGCTGCTTCGTCCGGTCTCAGCTTGCCGGAGCGCTGTCCCGTGCCGTCGTCCAGGAACTCCCATTCGGCAAAAATGCTGATGACATAGGTCGGCGCGGGACTGGCCTTCCACTGTCCCAGCAGCCGCGGATCATGCCGGTGCGCCAGCTTCCAGCCGATCACCGTGCCGAGTATCAGCAACAGCACCAGCGCGACCGCCACGCGTTTTCTGTTGAACCGGACTTTCGAGATATGTTCCATGACTTTCAATCAGAAAGGGAAAACCGCTGATACGCGCTAATCGACGCTAATAATAAGGAGGAACGATTGAGTGCCAAGAATTAGCGTTCATTAGCGCTGATTAGCGGTCCCCCTTTTTCGTTCTCACCGAAGTACAGTCGCCTCCGGCTTCTCGCCAAACGGCGCGATTCCGGCGGCTCCTCTTGCGGGCCGCATTGTGACGCGACGATAATACGATCCGGCGGCGGATTTCGCTGGAAGTCTGTCGCTGCCCGCCCCTTGCTGCCCCGCCACGGAGACCTCCGCATGCCTGTCGCGGCCCTGATTCTTCTGCTGGCAATGGCCGCTGCTGCTGGGGATGAACCGACGCTCGTCGACTACACGTCCCAGATCAAGCCGATCCTCACGGAGCGCTGCCTGGCGTGCCACGGGGCACTCAAGCAGGCAGCGGGACTGCGTCTCGATACCGGCGCGGCAGCACGCGCCGGCGGCGACTCAGGCCCGGCGCTCGTGCCCGGCCATCCAGCCGACAGCGTGCTGATCCAGCGCATTTCCGCGGCCGATCTGGCCGAACGGATGCCGCCGGAGGGTCACCCGCTCACGGCCGAGCAGATTGCCCTGCTGACCGCGTGGGTGCAGCAGAACGCGGAGTCGCCGGCCGACGAGCAGCCCGAAGCCGATCCGCGCGATCACTGGGCCTTCCGGCCGGTCGAACGACCGCCGGTCCCGACCGTCGCGGCGACCCAGTCCGTGCAGAATCCGATTGACGCATTCCTCGCGGCCGAACACGAACGTCGCGGCCTCGCCCCGCTGCCCGCCGCGCCGTCAGAACTGCTCTTGCGCCGCGTCTACATCGATCTGATCGGACTCCCGCCGACGCGCGACGAACTGCAAGCGTGGCTACGCGATCCGTCGCCGGCGGCTTATGCGGCGATCGTCGATGACCTGCTCAATCGACCGCAGCATGGCGAGCGCTGGGCGCGGCACTGGATGGACGTGTGGCGGTACAGCGACTGGTACGGACGGCGGCACGTGCCGGACGTCTGGAACAGCGCGCCGCAGGTCTGGCGGTGGCGCGACTGGATCGTCAACTCGCTCAACGCCGATCACGGCTACGACCGCATGGTCCGCGAAATGCTCGCGGCCGATGAGATCGCGCCGACCGACTATGACGCAGCCGTGGCGACGGACTACCTCGTCCGCAACTGGTACGCGCTCAATCCGAACAACTGGATGCGCGACAACGTCGAGCATACGGGCAAGGCGTTTCTCGGACTGACCTTCAATTGCTGCCATTGCCACGATCACAAGTACGATCCCCTCACGCAGGACGAGTATTTCAACTTCCGCGCGTTCTTCGAGACGATCGGGGTGCGGCAGGATCGCGTTGTCGGCGAGCCGGAGCCGGGTGCGTTCGTCGAGTACCAGTACAGCGTGCTGCGAAAGATCGAACGGCTGGGAGCGGTCAAGATCTTCGACAAGACACCTGATGCAAAGACGTGGTTCTACACCGGCGGGGACGAACGCAACCGCATCGAAGCGCGTGGATCGATGCCGCCCGCCGTTCCGGCATTTCTGCCGGAGTCGGAGTTCAGCGTGCGTCCGGTCGAACTGCCGACCATCGCCTACTATCCCGGTTTGCGTCCGGAGATTCAGCAGCAGGAACTGCAGGCTGCAACCGCGTCGGTCGCCGAAGCCGAAGCCGCCTGCGCGGCAGCGCGCTCCGCGGCGGAACCGCTGGCCGATGAACTCGCGGCATTGCGGACCAAGGTGGACGAGGCTGAGGCCGCATTCGTTGCCGCCCGGGCCGCAGCGGGCTCCGGCGCGCTCCATGGCCGGCAGTCGCTGGTGCTCGATGCCACGACCGGGCGGCGCATCCTCCAGAATCCGCTCGCCAACATCTTCCCGCTCGACAGCGGAGCACAATTGCGGTTTGAACTGCTGGTTCTCAAAGACGCGCACTTCAATTTCCAGCTCGCGCGGGACGTGCAGGCCGGGTTGACCGCCAGCGCCGTCGTCTTCGAGAACGGCGCCATCCAGGCCTACAAACCGGGGACGTTCGACCTGTTCCAGGCCGGCGCTTACAGCATCGCCGCTGGACAAACCCGGATGGAGGTGGCGCTCACGCTGGACCGTAGCGGCGATCAATGCCGACTCACAGTTCGTTCCGTGCCCGACGGGCAACTGCTGGTCGACGAAATTCCGATTGCACTCAACGGCTGGAACCCGCCGGCCAATCCGCTGCAGGCCATCACGCTCGATGCCCGTCCGGGCGCGATTGTCGCCGTCGATAATCTCGTCGTGCAGTCCGCCGCTCCGCAATCCGACGGCACCGGCATTCTGACGTTCGACTTCGAACAGCCCTTGTACTCGGACGGCCAGGACATCGTCGGCGTGAGCGGCTGGGTGATTGCAACCCTGGCGGACGCGGGGGCGAAGTCGTACGTCACGACCACCATCGACAGCGAGCCGGTGATCGCCGAGCGCCAGGTGCGTGATGCGGCACAGTCAGCACTGGACGCCAGGCAGCTTCCGCTGGTCGTCGCTGAACAGAAGCTCGTCGCCGCGCAGGCGAATCAAGCCAGCCTCGCCGCACGGATTGCAGCGGATCGCGTCCGGTATGGCATTGATACCGGCGATGCCGACGCGCTGACTCGCGCCGCCAGCGCGGGGGAACGGGCGGCCCGAGTCGCCACGTGTGAAGCGAACCGGTCAGCGGCGCGATTGACCCGCGCGCAGGCCGCACTACTGCCCGCCGACAACGCCGAGCGCGCCCAACAGATCGATGCCGCCGCAAAGCCTTTCAGTGACGCCGAAACTGCACTGGCCGCCGCCCGCACGGCGTTCGACGATCCCGCACAGGCGACGACCTACACGCCGCTCAGCCCCGTCTATCCCGCGCAGAGCACCGGACGCCGCCGCGCTCTCGCCGAGTGGATCGCCAACGACAACAACCCGCTGACGCCGCGCGTCGCTGTCAATCACATCTGGCTGAGACACTTTCAGTCGGCGCTGGTTGACACGGTTTACAACCTGGGTCGCAACGGCAGCGCGCCGACGCATCCCGACCTCATCAACTGGCTGGCGGCCGAGCTGATCGACAACGGCTGGAGCATGAAACATCTGCACCGGCTGATCGTCACGTCGGCCGCGTACCAGCGACAGTCCGGCGTCGCACCGGACGACGCCGCTGTCCTGCAGAATGTCTCGGTCGATCCCGACAACCGCTACTTGTGGCGCATGAACTCCAGCCGGATGGAATCCGAGATTGTCCGCGACAGCATTCTCTCGATCGCGGGGAGTCTTGATCGGACCCTGGGCGGTCAGGAGCTGGAGAACACCGAAACGCTCACGACGTTCCGCCGCAGCCTGTATTACGCGGTGCATCCGGAAGCCGGCGGCATGAGCGAAATGGGCAAGCTCTTCGATGCCCCCGACCCGACCGAATGCTACCGCCGCACGAAAACCGTCGTCCCGCAGCAGGCGCTCGCCTTGACCAACAGCACGCTGATTCACGCCCAGAGCATTGCCGTCGCGACTCGGCTGGCTGGCGAAACCGCTAGCGTGCATCCACAGCCCGATCCTGATCCCGATCTCGATGCGCTGTTCGTCGCGACGGCCTTCGAGGAGATCCTGACGCGAGCGCCGACTGACGCCGAACTCACTCGCTGCCGCGCATTTCTCGAACAACAACGCCAGCAAGCCCAGGCCGACAGCACTGCCGATACCGAGGCCGCAGCCCGCGCCAGCCTCATCCGGGTGCTCTTTAACCACAACGACTTTGTGACGGTTCGATAGCCGTCAGCAATCAGAAATACGAATACGAGATACGCAATCTGCTTCGATTTCATCGTTTAAGATCACCACGGAGTGCACGGAGATCACGGAGAAAGTTAAGGAGGCAACTTTTGCTCCGTGTCCTCCGTGCACTCCGTGGTGAACCTGGCTGTTGATGGTTGAGAATGTAATCCGACTTCGGTCACGCCACTGCGGAATCTGCACCATGCGACGACGTACCTTCCTCGCCGACCTCGGCATGGGTTTCACCGGTCTCGCACTCGGATCGATGCTGTCTGAGGATGGCGTCGTCCGTGCCGCTGGCGCACCGGCTCCCGAAGGCGTCCGCCACCTTGCCCCGCGCGCGAAGTCCGTCATCTGGGTCTTTCTCTCCGGCGGCTACAGCCACGTCGAGACGTTCGACCCCAAGCCGGCCCTCAACGAACATGCCGGCAAGACGTTCGACAAGACGCCGTTCGAAAATCCCGTCACCTCGCCGCTGCACGCCAAACGGTTCCGCTCGGTGCTCGCGGAAGAGATCAACATCCGCGACGTTTACCCGATCATCTACCCGATGCAGGTCGGCTTCAGTAAACATGGCCAGTCCGGCATCGAAATGACCGACTGGTGGCCGCACCTGGCGACATGCGTCGATGACCTCTGCTTCGTCCGCAACATGTGGACGACCGACAACGACCACGCCGCCGAGAACCAGATTCACACCGGCCGGCACCGGCTCGACGAGACGCAACCCAGCATCGGCTCGTGGATTCACTACGGACTCGGCACCGAGAACGAGAACCTGCCCAAGTTCGTCGTCGTCGGCGGGCCGACCCGCTCTGACACCCGCCAGTCGATCGACTCGTACTACCTCGGACCGCAGCACGCCGGCGTGCCGCTGGAGCTCGACCCGAACAATCCGCTGCCATTCGGCCGCCGCATCGAGGGGCAGTCGGCGGACGCGCAAAGGCACGAGTACGAGCTGATCCGTGATCTCAACGAGCTGAGCGCGGTCGAGTACCCGTCCGATGCGAGTCTCCGCGCGCGGATCAAGGCGTATGAGCTGGCGTTCCGGATGCAGACGGCAGTGCCCGAGGCGCTCGACTTCGCTCCGGAGACAGCGGCGACGCGCGAGCTGTACGGACTCGACAACGAGGCGACGAAGCTGGCCGGTCAGCGGTTGTTGGGCGCACGGCGGCTGGTCGAGCGCGGCGTGCGGTTCGTGCAGGTGTTCCCGTCGCCGTACGGGGTGTGGGACTCACACCAGAAGCTGAAAGAGAACCACACGCGGCTGTGCGGCACGCTCGACCTGCCGATCGCCGGCCTGATCAAGGACTTGAAGCAGCGGGGCCTGCTGGAGGAGACGATTGTCGTGTTCTGCACGGAGTTCGGCCGGACGCCCGGCTTGGAGCAAAGGGCGGGCGGCGTCGACGGTCGCGACCATCACCCCAACGGCTTCACGATCTGGATGGCCGGCGCGGGGCTCAAGAAGGGTTACGTCCACGGCGCGACCGACGAACTCGGCTACCACGCCCTTGGCGAAGGGCACTACGTCACCGACCTGCATGCCACGGTGCTGCACCTGCTGGGCCTCGACGGCCGGAGACTGGAAGTGCCGGGGCGGAAGCGGCTGGATATCGATCACGGAGGGGTGATTACGGACATCCTCGCATAGGGCCGGTGTCGTCAACCGGCTTCCTGAGAATCTCCCACCGTTCGATCAGGCGCCGCGCGCTCAACCGCCCGAGTTCGCGCGGCTCGATCTTGTGCAGCCCGCCGCCGTAGACGCGGCCGGCGCTGCGCAGCTCGTCGCCGGTGATTCTGTTGAGCAGTTCGTGGACGGCCTTCGCCCGCGACGGATATCGCAGCAGCATCGCGGCGAGCGGGCCTATGGGGGTCAGCAGCAGGTACAGGTTCGTGGCGGTGGCGCGGGACTTGTTCCAGATGAACCGGAAGGGGCGCTCGTCGCCGGTGCCGCGACCCATGTAGGTGCAAAGGAACGGCGCATGCTCGCGCTGTTCCTGTCGATACCACGGGCGGCGGTGCCGTGCGAGGAAGCCTGCATTCACGTCCTGTTTGACGCCTGACTGCAGATACTTCCACAGCGACGGGTGCTTCGCGGCGAGGACGTCGGCCGGCAGGTCGGAGTCGATCACGCAGAGTTGCGGGTCGAGCAGCGGGTATCCGTCTGCATCGCTGTCGATGGCGGTTGTCTTGAGCAGGCGTGGACTCGGCAGGATTGGGCGCAGACAGTCGTCCGGCAGCCCGCGCCGCTGCGCCTCCTTTCGTTCCAGGATGAAGAACCGGTTGCAGCCGGTCGCGATTCCGCGGCGGATCTGAAACAGGTCCCCCAGCGCCCAACCGGGGCTTCCTTCGCTGCGCTCCGTCCAACCCCGGCCACCCGTGCGACTCGGGTAGACCGTCCATTTCGGCACGGAACGAAGATCGTCAGGAGACACCTGCTGCGTCAGTCGTGGTTTCTCGATCGATCCGCCGCGTGTGAACTTGACGACGTGACACGCCGTTGGCGTCGACTTCCTGAACAGCAGGACGACCGACGAGACGAGTGCATCGCCGAATTGCGTTTCACTCGGATCGAACCGGTGCACGCGCTCCAGCGTGACGCGTGTTGCGAGGAATTCTTTCAGCGCCGCTCCATAGTTGACATCCATCCATTCCGACGGGATCAGCCACGCCGCCACCCCGTCGTCGGCCATCCAGGCGGTCGCCAGGAGGAGGAAGTAGACATATAGTCCCGCGAGGCCGCTGACGCGCACGTCTGTCCGTTCGTGAACGAGTTGCTGCAATCGTTGCTTGTCGTCGCGCGAGAGGTGGTGATGCCGCACGTATGGCGGGTTCGCAAGAATCAGGTCGGGAGGCGGCGGACACGCGCCGTTCGCCACGACCCGCGTGAAATCGCCTGTGACGACATGCAGGCCGGCGGCCGACCACAGTTGACGCGCTGAATCGGCAAACTCCGCGTCGAGTTCGATGCCGATAGCGCCGGCAATGCGTTTGCGCCCGATCACTTCCAGTGCTGCGGAAAAGAAGCTGCCGGTGCCGATTGATGGATCGGCGAATCGCACGCGGCGGCCAGCAACCAATTCGTTTGCCGCCTGGACGATCTGGACTGCGAGCGGGTTCGGCGTCGCAAACTGTCCCAGCCGGTTGCGTGCGGACGCAGTGCGTCTTGCATCAATCGCTGTCTGAAGCGACTGTCGCTCCGCTTCGATGACCTGGAGAGTGCGTCGAGACATCCGCTGCTGGCTGTACGATTGGGGGGAGCGCCGGTCGAAGCGTAACAGAGTAGCGTTGTGACGTCCTGACGCGGCGTGCATTCCCCTCATCCGGCCTTCGGCCCAATTCTGTTCGGCACTCGAATTGCTGCTTTCGATTTTCGGCTGGCGCGAATCTCAGTATCCGCGCCGCAGGCAGCACGACCCAACAGGGACGAGCACGCTACAAGCCGAAACGGCGTGCCTCGCGGGTTGTCGTGCGCGAGCAGCAACCTTCGTACCGGACAGTATTGGCCCTCTCCCCCGAGGGACACGCATTGCGAGATCGGAACTTCTCGCGGGGGAGGGAAAGGCCGGAAGGCTGAACTCCAACGGCGTGTCTGCTAGACTTCAGGTGCGCTCGCCCTGCTGGTCCCGCCGAAATCCCCCGCCCGGTTTGCCCTATGCTGAACCGCACCTTTCTCTTGCTGTGTGTCGTTGCGCTGCTTGCGTCGCCGGCCCGAGCGGACGACCTTGATCGACTGATCTCCCTGGTGAAAGCGGTCGGACCGCGCGGTGCGGGTCATGCTGAGGCAACGAGCGCAATCGCGAAGCTGGAGCAAACGCCCGCGGGCGAACTGGTGCGAATTCTCGCCGCGTTCGACGACGCGACGCCGCTGGCCGCCAACTGGCTGCGCGGCGCATTCGAAGCGGCTGCCGCCAGCGCCCTGCAAAGCCCGCAGGGCCTGCCACTGTCGGACCTGGAAGCATTCGTCGCCGACCGTACGCATTCGTCAATCGCTCGCCGCTGCGCCTACGAATGGCTCGTCCAGGGGGACCCGACCGCACCGGATCGCATTATTCCGGGCATGCTGGACGACCCCAGCGCCGAGATGCGGCGCGACGCCGTGGCGCGCCTGCTGACCGAAGCGCAGCAGGCCGAAGAAGCGGGTCAGCCAATGCAGGCTCTGGCGCTCTATCAGCAGGCGCTCACCGGAGCCAGCGACGGCGACCAGGTCGAAACGCTGGCTCAGGCGCTCGCGAAACTGGAGCAACCGGTCGATCTCGTGCAGCACTTCGCGATCGTCACCGAGTGGCAGGTGATCGGCCCGTTCGACAACCACGAGCTGGTTGGCTTCGCCGCCGTCTATCCGCCTGAGACGGAAATCAAACTCGACGCCGAGTACGAAGGGACGATGGGTCCGATGAACTGGACGCGGCTGGCGGCCGAACCGCAGCCGGCTGTCACCGACGTCAACGAGGTCGGCAAGTTCGACCTCGCAAAACTGACCGCGCCTCACAAGGGGGCCGTCAGCTACGCGACGACGGAATTCATCAGCACGCAGGACCAGCCGGTCGAGTTCCGCATCGCCACGCCCAATGCGTGGAAGCTGTGGGTCAACGGCGAACTCGTGTTCGGCCAGGAGGAATATCACCGCGGGATGATGTTCGACCAGTACGCGGCGCGCGGCACGCTCAAGCAGGGCCGCAACCGCATCCTGCTCAAGATCTGCCAGAACGAACAGACCCAGGACTGGGCCCAGGAGTGGGCCTTCCAGTTCCGCGTCTGCGACCTCGCGGGCAAGGGAGTCGTCTCGGCGGACAACCCGGCGACCGCCGCGAAGTAAAGAATCAACAGCAGGTAACAGAGGGAACGGAGAAGAAGTAAGGACAGACCCGAGCGTCAATTTTCGATCGAAGCGTGGCGCCAGGCGATGAGACAGGTCGTGGTCTTCAGCCTCCTCTGTTTTCTCCGTTGTCTCCTGTTTTTCCCTTTTTCGGACGTCAAGTAATCTCCGGAGTGCGACCGTGCGATCGACGTGCCTGTGCTTGTTGGGCGTCCTGCTGTTCGCGAACGGCGCCTGTGGCGACTGGCGGCAGTTTCGCGGGGACGCGACCTCCGCCGTCGCTCCTGATACGGGGCTGGCGGGCGATCTGACGCAACCGTCCATTCAGTGGAGCCAGGAACTGCCCGGACGGGGACTCTCCAGCCCGATCGTCGTCGGCGATCAGGTGATCGTCACGGCGTCCAGCGGCTACGGACAGAAACGCCTGCACGTGCTCAGCTTCGATGCCGGGGACGGCACGCTGCAGTGGGATCGGCAGTACTGGGCAACGGGGCGGACGGTGTGTCACCCGAAGTCCTCGGTCGCGGCGCCGACGCCGGCCAGCGACGGGCAGCGGATCTTTGCCTTCTATTCCTCCAACGACCTCGCGTGCCTCGATCTCGACGGCAATCTTTTGTGGTACCGCGGATTGACGTATGACTATCCGAATGCGAGCAACAGTCTCGGGATGTCGTCCTCGCTCGTCACGGCGGACGGGGTCGTCGTGGCGATGGTGGAAAATGATTCGGACTCGTTCACGATCGGGCTCGACGTTGCGACTGGAGAGGATCGCTGGCGAATCGAACGGCCGCGCGCGGCAAACTGGACCTCTCCGGCCCTGTGGAGCAACGGCGAGAGAACACTGGTCTTGCTGCAATCGTCAAAAGGAGTTTCGGCGATCGACCCGCAGACCGGCAGCACCGTCTGGCAATATGCGGATGGTGCTTCGACCATCCCCTCGCTTGTCGCCGTCGAAGGCCTGGCGTTTGTCCCTTCGCACGGATTGACCGCGATCCGGCCGGGCACGACGACGCCCGACGTCGCCGAGATCGTCTGGCAGGAAGGCTCGCTCAATCCGGGCACAGCCAGCCCGCTGGTGTTCGACGGCTCCGTGTTCGTACTCTCGAATCCGAACGTGCTGACCCGGGCGTCCGCCGCCGATGGCAAGACGGAATGGAAGCAGCGGCTGACGGGCAACTTCAGCGGCAGCCCGGTGATCGCCGGCGGCGTGCTGTACGCCTTTAGCGAAGACGGAACCGGCCACGTCGTCGACCTGGCCAAGGAGGGGGAAATCCTCGGGACGATCGAACTCGGGGAAACGGTGCTGAGCACTCCGGCCGTTGCCAATGGGGGTCTCTACATCCGCAGCGACGGCCACTTGTGGAAGATCGCCGGCAAGTAAGCGACTGGATCACATGGGACAGCTGACGCCGGCACTGCTGGTGGCGATCGGAGGCGCGCTGGGAGCCGTCTCGCGGTATGCGGTGAACGGCTGGGCGCAACGACAGTTCCCCACGTTCGCTCCCACCGCCACATTGATCGTGAACGTGATCGGCTGCCTCGCGATCGGCATCGTGATGGCGCTGCTGAAAGAGCGCCAGACGCATGCGAGGGAAATTCAGGCGCTGGTGGTGACCGGCTTCCTCGGCGGCCTGACGACGTTCTCGGCGTTCGGGTATCAGACGGTCGAGCTGCTGGTCGAACAGCAGGTCCAGCGGGCGCTGCTCAACGTGGCGGCCAACGTCCTGCTCGGTTGCGGCGCCGTCTGGCTCGGCCTGGTGCTCACGCGGCAGATCGCCGGTTCGTAGGATCGCTGTGCAAAGCCCCCTGACTAGCCGCGACCGTCAGGGAGCGCACAACGCTGTGAGCGCTCCCAGACGGTCGCGGCGAGTAAACGGGTCTCGATCAGCGTTGCAGGAACGCGTCGGTCGTTGTCGGATTCGCCGGCCGGCGTTCTTCCGCGACGGCGAGCAGGGTGCTGTCGACCGGGGCGGCCCACTTGGCAAGCTGTTCCAGGTCGCAGGTTCGATTCTCCGGAGAACGTTCCACAAGAGCCTGCAGCAGCTCATACATCGCCGGAGGCAGTTCCGCGCGGATTCTTTCAGATGCGGGCAGGTTCCAGCGGGCACGTTCGAGCAGAAGTTCGCTGAACCGGCCGGCGGTGAACATGGGCTTGCCGGCCAGCAGT
>JAEUIG010000734.1 GCA_016795125.1 Planctomycetaceae bacterium
CTTGTGGCGAAGTGCGGTTGCGGGACTAAGGAGTCCGACGGGACTTCGGGCCGTGACGGCATGTGAGGCATGCCGCGGTGACATCGAGAGGCCGCGGAAATGCGGCGGCGGCCAATTCGCGGCGGTTGTCGAGTCGCGGTCGCGGGAAACTGAAACTTCTGTCGCGGTTGGGACTTGAGGGGAATCGTCGCGTTGCTATACTTCGCGGCTTACCTTTCGCCGTCCTCCGCCGGCTAGCGTAGCTCAACGGCAGAGCTCCGGTTTTGTAAACCGGAGGTTGTGGGTTCGAATCCCACCGCTAGCTTGAAAATGGCTGAGGGTCGAGAGTCGAGGGCTAAGGGAGGGGGGGTACGGATCGGTCTGGACTCAGGAGCGTGAGTCACTTGGCCCTAACCCCTTGATCCTTCGCCATCCAGGGGGTGTGCCCGAGCGGCCAATGGGGCCAGACTGTAAATCTGGTGGCTCTGCCTTCGCAGGTTCGAATCCTGCCGCCCCCACTGGGAGGGTCGAGAGTCAAGAGTCCAGGGCTACGAGAGAGAATTTGATGGGGGAGGCGGGTCGTTTTGCCCTGGACCCTAGCCCCTCGGTGGTTTGTGCGGGTGTAGCTCAATGGTAGAGCTCCAGCCTTCCAAGCTGGTGGTGAGGGTTCGATTCCCTTCACCCGCTTCAGGGGCGAAGAGCGGAGGGTTGAGAGCCAAGGGATACAGTGGAAAGTTGGGACTGGGTCTCCTGGCCCTGTGCCCTTGCCCCTCGGCCCACAACGCTGCTGTAGCTCAGTCGGTAGAGCGCGTCCTTGGTAAGGACGAGGTCAAGGGTTCAAATCCCTTCAGCAGCTTCCGGGATTCCGGGGGAGAGAGTTGGGTGTGTGCGGCCGTAATTGACGGGCGGCCGGCCTTGACATATCACGTTGATCCAGTCGCGGTCATGGTGGCCGCCTGTGATCCCGTCGTACAGAGCGTCAATCGGGAGTCTTTGGAGCAACCACAATGGCGAAGGAAGTCTTTCAGCGAACGAAGCCGCACGTCAACGTCGGGACGATCGGCCACATCGACCACGGCAAGACGACTTTGACGGCGGCCATCCTCGCGGTGCAGACCACGAAGGGCCTCGCGAAGATGAAGAGCTACGCGGATATCGCCAAGGGCGGTACCGTCCGCGATGAAACCAAGACCGTGACCATCGCGGTGTCGCACGTGGAGTACGAGTCGCCGCAGCGGCACTACGCCCACATCGACTGTCCGGGGCACGCGGACTACATCAAGAACATGATCACCGGGGCCGCCCAGATGGACGGCGCCATCCTGGTGGTGTCCGCCTACGACGGCGCCATGCCGCAGACCCGCGAGCACATCCTGCTCGCGCGCCAGGTCAACGTGCCGGCGCTGGTCGTGTTCCTGAACAAGTGCGACCTGGTCGACGACGCGGAGTTGCTCGAACTCGTCGAGATGGACATCCGGGACCTGCTCACCAAGCACGGCTTCCCCGGAGACGACGTGACGATCATTCGCGGCAACGCGAAGGCGGCGCTGGACACCCCGGCGGACGCCACGGCCAATGCGTGCATCGGCATCCTGATGGACGCGCTGGACAAGGACATGCCGGAGCCGACCCGCGAGCAGGACAAGCCGTTCGCCATGGCGATCGAAGACGTGTTCTCGATCGAAGGTCGCGGCACCGTGGTGACTGGCCGTATCGAGCGCGGCGTCGTGAAAGTCGGTGAAAAGGTTCAGATCGTCGGCCTGAAGGATACTCAGGAAACGACCTGCACAGGCGTCGAAATGTTCAACAAGACGCTCGACAGCGGCATGGCGGGCGACAACGTCGGCATCCTGCTTCGCGGCACGAAGAAGGAAGACGTGGAGCGCGGCCAGGTGCTGGCGGCGCCGAACTCGGTCAAGCCGCACACGAAGTTCGAGGCCGAAGTCTACGTGCTGAGCAAGGAAGAAGGGGGTCGCAAGACGCCGTTCTTCACCAAGTACAGCCCGCAGTTCTACTTCCGGACCACGGACGTCACCGGTGCGGTGACGCTGCTCGGCGGCGCCGACATGTGCATGCCGGGCGACAACGTGAAGCTGGAAGTCGAGCTCGGCAAGCCGATCGCCATGGACGAGGGCAGCCGTTTCGCGATTCGCGAAGGCGGCCGCACCGTCGGTTCGGGCATCGTCACGAAGATTCTCGCCTGAAGTTGAGGATTCAGGGGTCAGGATTCGGGATTCAGGGGGCAGTCCGCTGCCTCCTGAATCCTTTGACACTTGGCGCACTGGTCCATGAAAACTGACTGAATCCTGTTCCTTTAGATCCTGAATCCTCGCCATGCGTGAATACATCTGGCTGGAGTGCACCGAGTGCAACAGCCGCAATTATCGGACGCCGAAAGAGATGCGGGGCACCGAACGGCTCGAGCTCAAGAAGTTCTGCCGCAAGGAACGGAAGCACACCGTGCACAAGGAATCGCGGAAGAAATAGCTGTCAGCCATCAGTTTTCAGCAGTCAGCAAGATGGTCCTTGCTGACGGCTGACGGCTGAAAGCTGAAAGCTCACCGAACGGGTGTAGCTCAATTGGCAGAGCAGCGGATTCCAAATCCGCAGGTTGGGGGTTCAAGTCCCTCCGCCCGTGCTTTGGGACGCGAAACCGCCAGCGAATTTGGATGTCCCACGACCCACTCCCCACGACCCCCATTACCCATGTCACGCGGCACTGAGGAGGCGACGTTCCTGGGGAACCTGTTTTCCGGGGCGTTGTACAAGCGAAACCAGGGACGGCTGGTCCGGCGTCTGACGGCGATCGCAATTGCGGGGATCGTGGCGTTTGGCTGCTGGGCGTTGTCGGCGTGGGTGGAAAACAGCACGCAGACGGAAGGACTCTCGGCCTGGGCGCAGATGGCGATCCCGACGGTGATCGCGGTGGCGGGGATCTGGTTTGCGTTCCGGGTGGTGAACTATCCGCCGTTCGCCAACTTCCTGGTGTCGGTGGAAGCGGAGCTGGACAAGGTGTCCTGGGCGAGCGTGGACTATTTGAAGCGCGCCACGGCCGTCGTCGTGTGCACGATGATGTTCCTGGGCGCCGTGCTGTGGGTGTACGACTTTTTGTGGTTCCAGCTGTTTACGGCGATCGGCATTCTGGACGCGGGAGCCCTGTCCGGATCAACCCCTCCGGTGAACTGATGTCGCGGCCTGTCGCGATCTGAGGTTTTCGCGAACTTGAAAACGTCGTCCTGATTTCCCATGATGAGCACCCCGATGGAAGAGAGAACGGCCGGCGAGCCGCCCGCGGACGATGCGGGCATGCAGTGGTTCGTGCTCAAGGTGCAGAGCAACCGCGAGAAGTCCATACGCGACTCGCTGTTGCGTCGAATCCGGCGGGAAGGGCTGGAGCACGAGTTCGGAGAGATTGTCATCCCGACCGAGAAAGTCGTGGAGACCAAGGGAGGCAAGAAGAAGGTCAAAGAGCAAAAGCTGTTTCCGGGTTACATGATGATCCAGATGCGGCTGACGGAGGAGACCTGGTATCTGGTGCGCGACACCAGCGGGGTCGGCGACTTCACGGGAGCGGCGGGGAAACCCAGCCCGATGAACGAAGCCGAGATCATGCGGATGCTCGGCCGGACGGTGCCGGGCGAAGAGGAAAAGGTCGTTGCCCCGGTCGTCAAGTTCACGGTCCAGGTCGGCGATACGGTCAAGGTGAAGGAAGGCGCGTTCGAGAGCTTCGAAGGCACGGTCGATGCGCTGGATGAGACGAGCGGCAAGGTCAAGGTGATGATCGAGATCTTCGGCCGCTCAACGGAAGTGGAACTGGAGCACTGGCAGATCGAAAAGATCTGATTCGCATCGAACGTCGTCATATCCGCCGCGCAGGGGCCGCGATGGGCCCGGCGCCGGTGACATCCGCTGCCGCACTCGAAACTGGATGATTGCGATCGCGGTGTCGGCGAGCAGAAGCGGTATCGGCAAGCAGGAAAAGAGGGTTCGGGATGGCCAAGCAGAAGCAAGTTGTCACGACGGTGAAGGTGCAGATCACGGCTGGGCAGGCCACGCCCGCGCCGCCGGTCGGCACGTCGCTCGGTCCGCACGGCGTGAACATCGGCCAGTTCGTGCAGCAGTTCAACGAGCGGACTCGCCCGTTGATGGGCACCGTCGTGCCCGCGCTGATCACGATCTACAACGACCGGTCGTTCGAGTTCGTCGTCAAGAGTCCTCCGGCCGCGGTGCTGCTCAAGCAGGCGGCGCAGGTGGCGAAGGGGGCGGCGAATCCCAAGACGGAAAAGATCGGCAAGGTGACGAAGGCCCAGTTGCTGGACATCGTCAAGACGAAGCAGGAAGACATGAACGTCGCCAATCCGGAGGCGGCGATGCGTGTCATCGCCGGCACGGCGCGCAGCATGGGCATCGAAGTCGTGGACTAGCTGCCGGTTGATCGGGGCTAGTGGGTCGTGGGTAGCAGGCAGGAATTGAGATGGCACACTTATCGAAGCGGAAGAAGGCGCACGCGGCGAAGCTCGGCACACCGAAGCCGAGTGATGTTGCGACGGCGGTCAAGTCGCTCAAGAGTCTTGAGCCGGGTCTCCCCAAGGCGATCAAGCCGGTGAAGTTCGACCAGACGGTCGAAATCGCGGTGCGTCTGGGCATCGACTCGAAGCAGGCGGACCAGATCGTCCGCGGCTCGATTGTCCTGCCGCACGGCATCGGCAAGTCGCAGCGCGTGCTGGTGTTTTGCCAGGGGGCGAACATCGGGGTTGCACAGCAGGCGGGGGCCGATTTTGCCGGCGGCAAGGACCTCGCCGACAAGGTCAAGGAAGGCTGGATGGACTTCGATGTGGCGATCGCCACTCCGGACATGATGGGCGTCGTCGGTCCGCTGGGCCGCGTCCTCGGTCCGCGCGGCCTGATGCCGTCTCCGAAGGCCGGCACGGTGACGCAGGACGTCGCCTCGGCCGTGCGTGAGTACAAGGCGGGTAAGGTTGAGTTCCGCAACGACGCCGCCGGCATCGTGCACTGCGTGGTCGGGAAGCTGTCGTTCGATGAGAACAAGCTGACCGACAACGTCGAGGCGCTGCTGAACTTCATCCGGGGGCTGAAGCCCAATTCGGCCAAGGGGGTGTATGTGCGCAGCATTACCCTGTCGGCCACGCACCTGCCGGGAGTTCCGATTATTGCCGCCTGACGGCGGGGTGACTGGTCGTTGAGTGACGGCCAGCAGGCACCGGATACAGAGACCAGGCGCCAGGCGCCAGACACCTCAGCAGCAAGACACCTGCTCCCATGAGCAAGCCCATCAAGCAGATGATCATCGACGACATTCGCCAGAAGCTCGGCGAATGCCGGGACGTGCTGGGCGTCAATTCGTCGAAGCTCGACGCGATCACCGACAACCGCGTGCGCGGCACGCTTCGCGCGAAGGGAATTCACCTGCTGCAGGTGAAGAACACCCTCGCACGGCGGGCGCTGGAGGAAGTCGGCGTCAAGTCGATGGAGACAGTTCTGGCCGGCCCTTCCACGCTGGTGTGGGGGGGCGAGGACATCGTCTCCCTCTCCAAGGAGATCGCCAAATGGGCGAAGGAGATCGACAAGCTCGAGATCAAGGGAGGGGCGGTTGAAGGCCAGGTCGTCGACGCCAAGGGCGTCGTCGAGTTGAGCAAAAGTCCCGGACGTCTCGAGCTCATCTCGCAGATCGTCGGGCTGGCCCTCAGCCCGGGAGCGCGTCTGGCCGGCGCATTGCTGGGGCCGGGCGGCACAATCAGCGGCCAGCTCAAGGCCATGGCCGACAAGGACGAGGATGCTTCCGCGGCCGCCTGACAGCGACCTGTGGCTGCGTTTCAGCAACACGGATACTTTTCGCGTCCCGAGCGATCGGCCGCGTTCACCTGTTTACAGCCAACTGCCGCAGCGGAATCGCCAAGCCGCACACGGCTATGACCCGAAGGGAGACCTGAAATGGCGACTGCCGAAGCGACACGTGAATTTGATTCCACCACCAAGGAGCTGGGCGACAAGATTGTCGGCCTGACCCTGCTGCAGGCGAAGGCCCTGGCGGACTACCTGAAGGAAGTCCACGGGATCGAGCCGGCCGGCGGCGGCGTGATGATGGCCGCAATGCCTGGCGGTGACGGCGGCGGCGCTGCGGCGCCGGCGGAGAAGACGGAATTCGACGTCGTGCTGAAGGCCTTCGGCGACAACAAGATCGCTGTGATCAAGGCCGTCCGCAGCATCACGGGCCTGGGCCTCAAGGAAGCCAAGGAACTCGTCGAAGGCGCTCCGAAGCCGGTGAAGCAGGGCGTTTCGAAGGAAGACGCCGAGAAGTTCAAGAAGGAACTGACCGACGCGGGTGCGGA
>JAEUIG010000738.1 GCA_016795125.1 Planctomycetaceae bacterium
TTCCTGTGCCAGGTCCTCGGCCGTTTCCTGATTCCCGACCAGGTTCGCAAAAATGCTGACCAGCCGGTCCTGATAGCCGCTCACGAGCCGCGTGAACGCCTCTTCGTCCCCCATCTTGACGCGCAGCATCAACTGCACGTCGGGATCACACAGGTAGGCCGACTCCGTGTCGGTGTTCGTCAGCACTGGCCTGTCTGGCTCCCGGACAACGGCGTTCATCAACTTGAACCCCAGTTCCCACGAAAGGTTCCGGCGACCCGCACCGGGCCAGCGGCTTTTCCGCGCGCCGCAGCGACGGTCGAATTATAGACCGCAGACCCGAATCGCCTAGCGCGAATGACCGTCGTCACGCTCGACGCCAGGTCAATTCATCTGGGCGGTCGTTGCATCCGGCAGGCCGAAACAATACAGGTGCCCGGCGGTGCGGAGATACAGCCGGCCATCCACGATCGCCGGCGTGGCATACACCGGCTCGCCGAAATCCGCCGTCTGCAGTTCCTCCCACTCGCCGGCGGCCGTCACCACCGACAACTCACCGTTCTGGTCCACCAGGAACACACGCCCGTCGCCCGCAACGGGAGACGCATAGTAGTTTCCGTTGCCGCTGATGCGTCCCGTCTTGATCGGCGCCCCCGAGGCCGCATCCAGCGTCGTCAGGATGCCGCCGTCCTTGATGCCGAACACACAGCCGTTGGTGACCAGCGGAGACGCACAGAACGGGACGTGCCGATCGTACCGCCAGCGGACGTGCGACTCGCTGACGTCGCCGCGACCTCCCGGCTGAATGGCGAGCACGACGTTCTGGGCTTCGTCGAAGATCCGCCGATAGCCTTCATATTCTGTTCGCGACGATGTGCCATCCTTGTTGTTGTCGAACTGCGAGAACCGCCGCTCCAGGTTGCTGCCCTTCTCGCCGGCAAGTTCGTCCTGTTCAATCGCGCCGTTCTTGTTGGCGTCGACTTCGGCGAGCTTTTCGTCGAACGGGGCGATCTTCACGCGATCACCGGCATCGGCGCCGGCCGACCATCCGGAGAGATACAGGTTGCCGTCGCCGCCGATCACCGGAGTCGTGCAGACCATGCGCGACAGTCCGCGCGCCGTCCAGACCTCGTCCCCGGTCTCAAAGTCGTAGCCGACGACACGCAGAGTGGCCGCCAGGACGATCTGCTTCCGACCTTCGACTTCCCAGATGACCGGCGTGCAGTAGTTGCGGGGAAACTCGGAGCGGTCGATCTGCCAGACCGTCGAGCCGTTGTCGAGAGCGTACACCGCCAGAAACGAGCTGGTGTCGTGGTCCTGCGACAGGATCACGCGGTCTCCGACAATCACCGGCGAGCTGGCCGCACCAAAGTCGTTTTTGAACGGCCCCATCGGCAAGTGCCAGCGCTCTTCGCCGTCGCGGCTGTAGCAGAACAGTCCGCTCGATCCGAAGAAGCTGACGACGGAGTCGCCGCCGACCGCGCAACTGCTCTGGGCGTGAGAGCCGATGGTGTGGATCGGTTCGAGTCCTCCGTGTGCGGCTTCGCGTTCCCAGAGAATCTCTCCGGTGCAGCGATTCAGGGCGACCGTGAACAGTCGCCCGTCACGATCCGCCGTCAGAAAGATGCGGTCGCCGTCCATGACGGGCGACGAGTGGCCCGGAGACAGCGGCGTTTTCCAGACAACGTTCGTCGCAGGATCGATCTGCTGAGGCAAAGGAAGGTCGATGAGCGGATGCCCGCCGCCGGCCGGTCCGCGGAACTGCGGCCACACCGAAGCCTGTTTGTCATCGAGCGCGCGGATTTCGATGCGACGGAACTCGACCGGGTCGTTGTGGCCGGCGAATCCGAAATAGCCCGTGAGCCGGGTGATGCCGGGATGGTCGTAGCCCCCCATGAACTCCTTCACCTGGCTGACGTCAGCATTCAGGATGACGTTGCCATTGAGTTCAACGGTGATTTGATGGCCGCGAACAGTGACCTCCTGGAAGTTCCATTCGCCGGTCGGCCGCAGATAGCCGCGGGCGGCGGGAACCGCCCCGTAAACGGACCCGTGCGCCTGGCGCGGGTCGATGGTCTTGTACATCTCGTGCTCGGTGTCGAGCACCTGCAGCTCGCACATGCCTTGGATGTGCGGCTGGCCCTCGCCCGGGTACCGGATGATCAGACCGTTGTTGCCACCGGGCGGCAACTTGAACTCCAGGCGGACCTGGAAGTCACCGTATTCCTCCTTGGTGAACAGCTCGCCGCCGTGGCCGGCCTGGCACCGCAGGTTGCCGTCGACGACTTCGTAGTTATTGACCGCGCCCTGCCAGCCGGTCAGGTCCTGCCCGTTGAAGAGGGATTCGAATCCGTCGCCGGTCTCGTCGGTGAGGATGCGGTTGGCTTCTTCCACGCCGATCTCGCGGACGTAAATGTTCCGCCAGCGGATTTCGCCGCCGTGGGTCTGCAACTGGATCGGCCCCTCCAGAACCAGCGGCAACGCGCGATTCCAGATGTTCTCCAGGATCGCGTGATGCACGACCTCTTTGCCGTTGAGCCAAATGGTCGTGCGCGCTCCGACCTGGCGAATACGGAACGAGTTCCATTCTCCAAACGGCTTGTCGGCCAGAACGGCGGGATCTTTGCCGGGCGCGCCCGGGCTGTTATTCCACAGGCCTCCCGAACCTTTGTCCGCGCCGATGTCCCACTTGCCCCCCTCCTGGCGATAGTCCCAGATCTGCACCTGCGGAGACGCCTTGAGGTAGATGCCGCTGTCGGCCAGTGGGACCGTCTTGTAGTCGATGTAGAGTTCATAATCGCCGAACTCTTCATCGGTCGTGAGATACGCGCCAAATCCGTCGTTGACCAGTTCGCCGTTGTCGACCGACCAGTGCTGTTTCGCATCGGCGGTCCACTCGTCGAACTTCGCCTGGCGGGCAGCGGGTTCCATGGCGGCCAGCTCACGCGGATCAATGCCCGTCATTCCGTGCCAGCCGCTCAAATCCTGACCATTGAACAGCGGACGGAACCCCGGCGGCACTTCACCGACGGCGATCGACGTCACGTCTCCCGCGCCGGCCAGCGCCAGCGTTGTCCCCGCGTCGACGTTCTGGGCGAACAGCGGGTTCTGCGAATCGCCGCGCGACAGCAGATAGGCCATCAGGTCGAGAATGTCATCTGCGGTCAGCGTATTGAGAAGTCCCTTCGGCATCATGGAAACGGCCGACGGCTGCATCTCCTCGACGAACCGGCGATCCACATCCACCTGCGCGTTGGGGTCGAGCATGTTGGTGTTCACGCTGAACGTCTCGCCGCCGAGGTTGACGATGCGGCCCACGATCACGCGGCCCTCGGTCGTGATAATCTGCACGGCCGCGTACTGGTCGCTGATCACCTTGTCGGGATTGACGACCGAGTCGAGCACGTCGCGCCGACTGAAGCGTCCCGCCAGCGATGTCAGGTCCGGCCCCATTGCGCCCCCTTCGTTGTCGAAGCGGTGGCAGGTGAAGCACTTGGCAACGCCGAACATTTCGCGGCCGTGCTGAAAATTGCGGTCGTGCAGCCCGTTGGCCAGCAGCGTTTCGAGCTCCTCGAGCGTCCATTCTTTCACGAACTCCCGCGGCGGACCGACCGTGACCAGCCGTTCGGTTTCCGGCACCCTGTTGATGATCTCGGCAAACTTCGTCTTCTGTTCCTCCGACAGCAGCGCGACGGCGTTCTGCTTCAGTTCATCGATGAACATCGCGAAGTTCGCGCCGCCGCGATAACTGAGAGCCTTGGGGAACCAGCTCAGGTAGGTTTCGAACAGTTCGTCCGTCCAGCCGGCACGCAGGAACCGCAGCGCGGCCGCGTAATCGATCTGCTCCTCCTGCGACGGAGCGTTCGCCAGAAGCTCCACGATCTTCGGCGCTGCCGAAGGGGACTGCAGGTAGACCAGCAGCCGCGACAGCTCGACGTCGAAGGGAACATGCCCGGTCGGCAGAAGTCCTTCGAACTTTGCGGACAGCGCCTGCCGGCCCGCTTCGTCTGGCGGCCCCATGCGAGTCAATGTGACGGAATAGACCCGGAGCAGTTCCATCCGCTGCGAGTCGGTCAGGTCGCTCCAGTTGAGCCGTTCAATCGCTCCGAGGATCTGCGATTTCAGCGCGAGGTCCACGTCGGACAGATCGGGCGCCGTGACATAATCGGGAAGGATCGGGTCGTGCACCTCGTTCCGCACGGCCTTGGCCCGCGGCTGTTGCCGGACGAGGGCGATCAGGGCGGCCAGCGAAATCTGCGGATCAGTCTCCGCAAGCGCCCGCTCGCGCCACTGTTCCACCGGCTGGTGTTCAATCGCGATCCGCGCCGCAGCGCGGGTGAGCCGGTCGCTGCTGCCCAGAAGCGGCCATGCGTGCTCCACGGCGCCATCGGCCTGGCGGTGCAATGCTTCCAGCTCCTGGCGGATCGCACGCTGCGTCTGGCCCTGCAGGGCGGCATCATTCGTCGTGGCGGCGACGGCAGCCGGCGCCGGAGTTTCGCCACCGATATAGGTCACGCGATACAGGCCCGATTGCACGCGCCGGCCGCCGATCGCAAAGTACATCGCGCCGTCCCGCGGATTAATGACGACGTCCGTCAGCGGCAGCGGCGTCCCGGTCACGAACTCCTCAAACGTACCGCCGTAAGTCCCGCCATCGGGAGTCAGGTGGACGGCGTACAGCTTGCCGTAGCTCCAGTCGTTGATGAACAGCGCGTTCTGATACTTCTCCGGGAACTTCGAGCCATAGCCGAAGCAGACGCCCGTGGGTGAACCGGGACCGATGTCGACCGCCGCCGGCGTGCTGTCGAAGTAATACGCCGGCCACTTGC
Source organism: Planctomycetaceae bacterium (assembly GCA_016795125.1). GTDB lineage: Bacteria > Planctomycetota > Planctomycetia > Planctomycetales > Planctomycetaceae > JAEUIG01. Next base: position 4,809 of record JAEUIG010000738.1, read on the forward strand.
CGCTGCCGTTACGCCAGCCAAATTCCGCGCCGCTCACGACATGGCACACGCGCGTGGGCCGGTACCACGGGCAGTTAATGTCCCACTCCATGTCCGAGTCGAACGTAAACAGCTCGCCGTCATGGTTGTAGGCTGCGTCGAACTCGTTGCGGAATCCGGTGCTGACCAGTTCCCAGGCCTTCCCCTCGGGATCGGTCTTCGCGATGAAGCCGCCCGGCGCCGGCACGCCCTTCATGAATCCGCGACCGTAGAGGCGCGGCAGCAGGATGTCCTCGTCCCAGATGCGCGGCACGCGCGACGAGTCGATGGCCGGCACCTTCGTGTTATTGCCGCAGATGACGACCAGCGACTGGCCGTCCGGCGTGAGGATCACCGAGTGCGGGCCATGTTCTCCCCCGCCGTCGATGTGACGGAGCTGCGTAACCAGGTCCAGCTCGCTGTCTCCGTTGGAGTCAGTGATTCGATACAGGCCACTCTCCGAGACGCTGTTCTCATTCACCACCGCGTACAGGCTGTCGAAGGCCCACAGCAGTCCGTGCGCACCGCCGATGTCCAGCGGAAGCCGTTCCACCTCGGAAACGGTGCCCCCCGTTGCGGGGACAGTCAGCCGATACAGCCCGCCATACTGGTCAGAGACGATCAGCCGTCCCTGCGGATCGAAGCACAGCGCGACCCAGGACCCTTGTTCATCCTGCGGGACGGAGTACAACAGGTCGACCTGGAACCCCGGCGCCGCCTTGATCTGCGAGACGGGCGTCGCGACCGGGTCGTGAACTTCAACCGCGGCGACAAGCGTGTCAGCGTTGACCTCGGTCCATGCGCCGCCACCGAGTGCTGCAGCCACGGTCGCCGGCTTCCATCCGGAGTCGTCGAAGCCGACCTGCAGCCACCCGTCCGGGGAGTCTGGCGATGCTTTCCAGCTGCCGTCGCTGAGCACCGTCGTGACGGTCGTCCCCGAAGTGCACTCCAACTTCAACAGCAGGCCTGCGGGGCCATCGCTGTTTCTTGCGCGAACCGCCAGGACGTTCCGTCCCTCTGCCAGTCGATCACTCACATCCTTGAAAACGATCCGTCGCCAGCCTTCCTGCTTGAGAACCGGCCGGCCGTTCAGCAGGACGTCCGCCCTCTCGTCACACGCGAGGTAGAGTCGGGCCTGTTGTCCGGCGAGTGGCCCGCTGACTTCAAACTCCTTGCGGAAGACCACCGTCTGGTCCTTCGCCGGTTCGCCCTGCCAGATCCAGGACGGAGTTGCAGCCGCGTCGTCGGCGACTGCGAGGGCAGCCTGCAGGAGCAAAGCATTGGCAGCCAGCAGGATGGGCAGAAGGCAGCGACCGAATCGAGTCGAAAATCGCATCGGGCAGTTCCTGAGTCATCGGCAGCGGCGCTCGGCCGCAATCAGTGGCGGGACCGTCGGGCGATCGGCCAGTCATTCGCAACGTTGGCGCGTGTGACTGGCTGATGCATCTCTGCCGTTTTATCCGACCGGCGGACTGCCGGAAAGCGTTTGAGGTCACGAACAGGGGCGTAAACCGGGCTCAGGAGCGTCCGATTGCGACGCTCGCGTGGCAGGGCTACAGTCCATGCCCACCCAACCGACGCGAAACTCTCGAATGGCAGACAACTGGGTCGAACTGCGCAGCGACACGCAGACCAAGCCAACGGCCGGCATGCGGCAGGCCATGGCCGCCGCTGAGGTGGGCGACGATACGTGCGGGGAAGACCCGACTGTCAATCGGCTCGAAGCGCGGATGGCAGAACTCCTCGGCAAGGAAGCCGCAGTATTCGCCTGCACCGCCACGCAGGCCAACCAGATGGCGGTCTGGACGCACTGCCGGCGCGGCGATGAACTGCTCATCGACGAAACCGGCCACATCGGCAACTACGAAGCCGGAGCACCCGCGGCCCTCAGCGGCGTCAGTGTCCGCACGGTGCAAGGACAACAGGGGCTGGTCGATGTTGACCGACTCACCGCGGCTCTCCGTGCACCGGCGCTGATCTACTCACCGACCCGGCTGCTCTGCCTCGAAAACTCCACCAACCTCGGCGGCGGGCGAACGTACCCGCTGGACCAGCTCGAACGCATCGGCGCGTGGGCGCACAACCGACAACTGAAAGTTCATCTCGACGGCGCGCGGCTGTTCAACGCCTGCCTCGCCCGCGATTACCAGCCGCAGGTTGTCGCGCAGCATGCCGATACGGTGACGATCTGCTTTTCCAAGGGACTCGGCTGTCCCATGGGCGCCATTCTCGCCGGGTCGCACGAAGACGTGCAGTCCGCTCGCCGTGCACGCACGCTGTTCGGCGGCGCGCTGCGACAGGCCGGCATCCCGGCCGCCGCGTGTCTCTATGCACTGGATCACCACGTTGCCCGACTGGCCGACGACCACGCCAACGCCCGCCGCTTCGCCGCAGGAGTCGCCGCCATCCCCGGCATCCGCATTGATGTGCCGGCCGTGGAAACGAATCTGGTGTTCTTCGAAATCGACGCCGCGTGGGGAACCGCAGCCCGATTCGCCGAAACGCTCGCTGAACGCGGCATCAAGATGTACGACGTCGGTCCGCAACGCCTCCGTGCCTGCACGCACCTCGATGTCGACCGCGCCGGCATCGAACACGCCATCACCGCGATCCGCGACGTCCTCGCCAGAACGTGATGATCGATCCGCGGATGACGCGGATTCTCTCCAGCTGCCGGGCCGCGCACCCGGGGTCGTCATTGCGCCAGCAGTCGCGGTTCGTCCGGTCGCAGACTGATGTCGATGCGTTCGACCTCCCAGCTTCCCCCGTCCGCCGCTGCACGGTCCGCGGATCGGCGGCCCGACGCTGAAACTGTGAACCGGTAGGGTTTATTCCGCCGATACCACAGATACCGGTTTTATGTTCCGTGTGGGTTATTCGTGCGCGGTCGCGGGCGAAACTGGCTCTCTGGGGGGGGCGGCAGATGGTGGTACGGAAAAAACTGCATGACTTGTGCCGTTCGGGGGCGTGGGTTGCAACCGCTGTGGCTGCCATTGGTTGCGCCGGGCGGCAACCTGCCATTCGCTACATTGGCGACGGGGACAACCGCTATTATCGTGCGCAGGCGACCGAGATTGATTACCCCCTGGTGGCCGACAATCCGCCCGAGGCGCTCACCGCGTCCAGCCCTCCCCGAACGATCCGGGACCTGGAACGCGCGGAGATTCGCGACCTGACGCTTGCCGAGGCTCAGCGGATTGCCCTCGAAAACAGCGAGATCATCCGGCGTTACGGAGACTTCCTCTCCCCGGGGAATTCACTGTTCCAGAATCCGAACTTCGTGCCGAGCGTGTACGACCCGGCGATTCAGGAATCCGGCGTGCTGTTCGGCGGCCGCGGTGTTGAAGCCGCTCTCGCGGATTTCGACGCCAGCCTGACATCTGCGATGGTCTGGGGGCGGGACGAGAGAATCCGCAACGTTGCCGGAGCGCCGACGTCGGTCAACGAAACGGCGACATACACCTCGTCGCTGCAGAAGATCTTCGCGAACGGCGGCGTCGTCTCGGTCAACCAGGATGTGAACTACCTGTGGTCCAACACGCCGGGCGACCTGTTCGATTCGACGTACACCGGCAGCGTCGGCATGACCTATCAGCAGCCGTTGCTCGCCGGATCGGGAACGCAATTCACCCGCACTGCCGGACCGATCGCCCGCAGCTTCGGCGGCATCACCGGCGTGTCGCAGGGCGTGCTGATCTCGCGGATCAACAACGACATCTCACTGGCGGATTTTGAGGAGAGCGTCCACGGGCTGGCCTTCGACGTCGAAACGGCCTACTGGGACCTGTACCTGGCCTACCGCAATTTTGACACGGCGACCGTGCTCCGGAACGCCGCCATGGATACCTGGCGTCTCACGTCCCGCCAGGCGGGCGAAGTGCTGATCGCGGCCGACGAGGCCCAGGCCCGCAGCGCCCTCTACAACGCCGAAGCCGCCACCGAGACCGCACAGTCCAATCTCTACCAGGCCGAAACCCAACTGCGCCGACTGCTCGCCATGCCGGTCAATGACGGCACCGTGCTCCGGCCGGTCGACGAGCCGGTCTCCGCAGAGCTGATTCCCGACTGGTACGCCTCGTTGACTGAGGCGCTCGGACGCCGCGTCGACCTGCGGCGCCAGAAGTGGAATATCAAGAGCCTTGAACTGCAGCTCGATGCGGCCGACAGCCTCACGCAGCCGCGTCTCGACTTCATCGGCGGCTACCAGGTGAATGCCTTCGGAGACGACCTGCTCGACTACAGCGGCCCGGCCATCAACAGCTACGGCCAGACGCTCGCCGCCAACAACCAGACGGGCTGGAACCTGGGGCTGCAGATGAACTGGCCGATCGGCTTGCGTTCGGCACATGCACAGGTGCGGAACTACGAACTGCGGCTGGCCAAGGCGCAGCAGGTGCTCGCCGCGCAGGAACTCGAGGTCGGCCACGAACTGGCCGCATCGTTCCAGGAGCTGGCCCGCGCACATGCCACCATGCGGTCAACCTACCAGGCATACGTCGCCGCCGAGGAAAACGTCCGCGGACTGCTGCCACGCGTGCTGACCGAAGACACCGTGGACGTCATCCTCCGCGCCTACCAGCGACGCGCGGAATCCGAACTGGCGTTCTATCGCAACGTCGTGGACTACAACAAATCGATCGCCGCCCTCCAGTTGCGCAAGGGAACGATCCTCGATTACAACAGCATCGCGATCACCGAAGGGCCGTGGAATCCGGACGCCTACTACGAAGCCGGACGCCATGCCGATGCACGGGCTCACGCCTTCAAGGCGAAGTTCGTCGAGACCGAGCCGTCGGAGTTCGCCGCAGACGCACCCGCCGGACGTTCGGTGATGTACACGTCTGAGGCTGCGGCGCGCCGGGGAACAACCGCGCAGCCAGCAACCCAGCAGCCGTATTATCCGCAGCCCGATCCGCAACCGGCGCCACCCGTTGAAGCAGACCCGCCTCCCCCGCCGTCGCAGGACGGGGCCAGCCGCGAATCCGCCTCCGACGGCGTCACGCGCGCCGGCTGGGACCAGCCAGGATCAGCCAGACTCGGCGTGCGACCCGACGCGGCCACCCCGCGCGGGAATCCCGCCGCCGACTCCGAGACGGGCGAATCCGCGTCGCGACTTCGGCTGAACGGGACATCGGGACTGTTTGACTTCTAAAACAGTCCGCTGCACCCTACGCCGGTGGGACCTCGAAGCCCGGCCGGTACGTCTTGGTCAGCAGTGCGTTCGCTTCCTCGACGTTGGTGATCTTGAGCGCGGCGGCGTCCCAGACGAGTTCACGTCCGGGCAGCCGAGCGGCCACGTTCCCAAGCTGCGTCGTCTCGGTCAGCGGGCCGGCGTAATGGAAGCCGTCGCTCGTCTGCGTCCCGGCCAGCACCGCGTCCACCCAGACGTGCCAGTGATTCAGGCTGGCTTCCTTCGGCACGGCGAAGGAGGCAAACTTCTCCACGGGGTACAGCTTAGGCATGGCAACATGCTGGAGCACCATCGTCCCTGCTTCGCCGATGAACAGCGAACCGGAATCGGGCAGCGTTTCCCCGGCCGGCATCTGCGCCAGCTCGATCGCGGGCTTGAGACCGCCATCCCGCCAGATCACGTTGATCGTGTTGCCCGCCGTCCGATCGGTGCCCGGGAAGACGTAGGTCACCGTTTCCGGGCCGGGCCACACTTCAGTGTTGGTTCCGCCATGTTCGGCACGGACGGACACGGGAGCCGTGAGCCCCAGCGCGCCGAACACCGGGTCGAGAATATGGCAGCCGAAGTCGCCGAGTGCGCCGGAGCCGAAATCCTGCCAGTCGCGCCAGTTGAACGGGTGATACACCTTCTCGGCGAACGGTCGCATCGGCGCGGCGCCGATCCACAGGTCCCAGT
>JAEUIG010000749.1 GCA_016795125.1 Planctomycetaceae bacterium
CACCTGTGCTGGAAAGTTCGGGAATTCGGCATGTGGTGTTACGCGGAAGGATGCTGGGGATTTCAGCCGCGAGTGTTGTCGGACGAAGAGGCGGCGGCTCTCCGGGCGGCGTCCAAAACTAAATCGGATTAAATCAGCCCACTACCGTTCAGCGGGCCATGCGCTGTTCCGCTAGTGAGGCCAACGAGTGTGTGTTACCGTCGCCGGTCCGGTCCATTCCAGGTTTGCAGCGGAGACATTCGGTGGAGTCAGCCAGTCAGGATCATGCCCGGCAGCCGCTGTATTTCGAGGACCTGCACGTCGGGCTGCGGTATGTGACCGGTTCGCGGCGGATCGACGAAGCGGAGATGGTCTCATTTGCGAGCGAGTTCGATCCGCAGTCATTTCATACCGATGGCGAGGCGGCGAAGGGCTCGTTTTTCCAGGGGCTGGTGGCCAGCGGATGGCACACGGCGGGCGTCACGATGCGGCTGATGGTCGAGAGCGGATTGCCGATTGCCGGCGGCCTGATTGGCGCGGGAGCGGAGATCGCCTGGCCGCGGCCGACTCGTCCCGGCACGACGGTGCATGTCGAGAGCGAGATCATCGAGTTGAGGCCGCTGCGGTCGCGGCCGGATCGCGGGATCGCCGTGGTTCGCAACGAGACTCGCGATGAGAACGGCGATGTCGTGCAGGTGATGACGGCGAAGATGCTCATTCCCCGGCGATCCCGTTTGCAATCTGCGGAGACGTAGGATCAAGCGCCGGCCGGACGACACGAACGCCTGCCTCGATATGGATCGCGCCATCTTTCGTGAGCGACTGAGGCAGGCCGCAGAAACAGCAGTCGAGTTTGCGCGACGGCACGTCCATCAGCAGCTTCCCGAATCGAAGCTGTTCCTCGTGTATCCCAACCAATCCTACGACGGCAATCCGCTGGTCGGCGACGAAGTTGTCTTCCCGGACGATTCGCTGGACCGCGATCAGTGTCACGGACCGTGGACCCCGGCGAGGGCCGTCGAGTTCCTGTGGCGCTCCTCCCGCGTGCCGGAATGGATCGACCTCGCTGTGCAGTCTGAGGATGGACAGCACACGCACGTGGCACTCCGCTGCTGCGGTCGTTTCACGGCGTCCGACGAGTTGCTGTACCATCATCAGTCCGGCATCCCGCCCTTCTCGGTGAAGAGCCCGGTCCTGCCGCCGGGCTGGAAGAGCATTGAGGAATCGGGCCGTTTCGATCTGTACTGGCGCCAAAAGTGATGAATAGAACGGGCGGCGCCGGGCTGTCACTCTCCTTCGTCCATTGAGCACCCGTCCGCCATGAAAGACCGCCTCATCACGATCGTCCTCTCCGTCGCCTCCACGCTGGGCGTTGTGGAAGCGAAGCGGGAGAAACTCGACACGCTCGAAGTGGATCGGCTCATCGTTCGCAAGGAGCTGATCGTCTCCGACACGGGTGAACCGTGGGAAGCGGGCTTTGAGGAGCATCAGATTGCGCGGGGGGTGTATGCGCGTTCGCTGTACGACGGTCCGGGAGGATTGTGGGTCCGCAGCAGGCTGATCAAGGGAGAGATCGACGATCCGTTCGATGACCGGTTCCATGCACTGGAGCGGAGTGGCGCGCGGCGCGGGTCGCCGGGACACATTTCGTGGAACATGTGGCTGGACGGCCATTGGCGGCAGCTGGCAATCATTCAGGGAGAGGCGCTGGAGGACAGCGAACTGGGTGAAGGGACGTGGTCGGGTGGCAATCATCCGGGTCGGCTGCGGTTCCAGACGTTCCGGCCGAACCACCCTGAGCCGTTGACGGACTGTGTCATCGGACAGGGTAAGATGTCGCTGGGCGGCGGCGGATACGGCGGCGGGGGACTGCCGTACCCAAACTCCATGCTGGAGCTGTGGGGCGGCGATGTGGTGGAACACGCGGTGGACACGCCGACTGCGCCGACTGTGACGAAAGACGACGGCACAGGGGCGCATGAGTACGCGATCATCGCGGTCGATCCGCAGGGAAACCGTACGGCCGCATCGCCGTCGGTCAGCGCCCGCGGGCGTGCGCAGTTGCAGTGGGACAGCGTGCCTGGAGGTGACAGTTACATCGTCGTCCGGGATGGTCAGGGAATCGCCGGCCCGCTGCGGATTGAGGGTTCGCAGAAGGTCTGGACGGACGAGACCGATCGTTGATCTCCGGATTTATCAGGAAGGCAGGAATCAAGGAAAGCAGGAGAAGGTCATGAAAACACGGTTCCTGCTTTCCGGTCTTCCTGCATTCCTTATTGATGCGAATTCATAACGCCGACCTGCTGATTGAGACGCGACCCATTTCTCAGCCTCTGCCTGCTTTCCCAGCTTCACAAAGGCCTCGAAGGTTGGGGTTGCAGCCGGCAGGAATCGCTGATAGTTTTCCGCCCCTCATCTCTCGTCCACGTCCATTTTCCGTTTCGAGCGCGGTCCGGATGCGACCGCTGCCTCGGGCGCACTCCCCGAACTTTGCCCTGCGACTGTTCGTTTCCCCAAGGATGGGGTCCGCACCATGCGCGCGCTGACATATCGCCTTTCACTGGTTCTGGCCGGGCTGGTCTGGACGTGCATTGCCGCCACGTTCTGCGGCTGCAGCCAGACGACCGGGTACGTCAACAACCGGGCGGGCCAGGGTTTCTACGAGCAGGGGAACTACACGGCGGCGCGGCAGTCGTTCCATCGGGCGCTCGTGGATAACCCCCGCAACGCGAACTATGCGTTCAACGTCGCCGCGTCGATGCGCAAGCAAGGGGACGCCCTGGGCGCGGAGCGGATGTACAAGCACGCATTGAAAATCGAACCGAGCCATCAGCCCGCGTATCACGGCCTGGCGGACATGCTGCGGGAGCAGGGCCGGATGGCCGAAGCCCAGCATCTGCTGTCGTCGTGGAACCAGGACCAGCCCTACGACGCCGAGTCGTACGTCGAGATGGCCTGGATGCAGCAGAAGGACGGCGACCTGCAGGCGGCCGAACGCTCTCTGCAGAGAGCGTTGAAACTGAATCCGTCGCATCCCCAGGCGCTCGCCCACCTGGGACAGCTTTACCAGCAGACCGGACGCGGCCAGCAGGCGGCAGACTTGTATCGTCGTTCGCTGCAGGCTAACCCGTACCAGTCGGAAGTGCAGACGAACCTGGCGCAGATGCACGATCCATCGGGCATGCAGATGGCCGGGATGTCGCCGCAGGCTGATCCCATGTTCTCCGGCAACGGGCCGATGTCGTTTTCAGAGAACGGACAAATGCCGGGTCAGCCGATGATGATGAACGGGCAGCCGATGGTGACGTACGGCGAGCCGATCATCATCAACGGTCCGCCGGAAATGATGAACGGGATGCACGGCCAGATGGCCGGCGGCAATGGCCAGTCGTCGATGACGCCGACATTCGCCGGCTCAACCTCGAGCGTGCCGCCGATGGTGATGATGCCGAACCAGCAGGCGCAGCCGATCCGCAACAGTTCACAAGGAATGGGATATCCGCCGCCGCCGACGTACGCTCCGGCCCCGTCGCCCGGCATTCAGCAGGCGGGATACGAGGTTCCGTCGTCGGGTGTTCCGGCATTCTGACCGCGTCGATCAGTCGAGCTTCTTGATCTCGACGTCTTTAAATGAGATCTTCATGTTGTGGCCGCGGTGCAGCTGCAGCGCGATGATCCCGGTCGTGGGGCCTTCCGGGTCTTCAATGTCGACGGTGGTGACGCCGTTGAGGACCTGCGTGACGTGATGGCCGTTGACGGTGATCACGTACTCGTTCCAGCCGTTCTTGACGACGGCCTTCTCGAGCGCCGCCGTCACTTCAGGCGTAACGTCCTGGATGATGCCGCGAGGCGTCTTCTCGCCGTAGAGAATGCCCATGTACCGCTCGGAGGCGATGTCCGCCTGGTAGCCGCCGACGACGTACGGCGGATACGTCTTGCCATCCCGTTCCTTGATCTCTTCGCTGCGGTACTGAATGCCGCTGTTGCCAGAATGGTCGTGCAGCAGGAACTTGACCTTCAGGACGAAGTTGCCGAACTCGCCGTCGTGGATCAGGAACGTGTTGTCGGGGATTTCGCCGTCGGTGGCGCCGACGATCAGGCCGTCTTCCACTTTCCAGAGTTTTTCGTCGCCGCGCCAGCCGGCCAGGGACTGGCCGTCGAACAGCGAATCGAAGCCGGGATCGCCGGCAAGCACCGGGGCCGCGAGGGACAGGAGCACGGTACAGGCGGTCAGATTCCGCAGAGTCGCAGCGTAGCGCATATTGCTTTCTCCGTCAAAAGGCCGCACGGCTGGCAGCCGGTGATTGCGATCAGAGACTGATTGTCGAGAATACGACAACGGCTTTGCAAAGGCCAGAAACCACCTGTGGGGTCGGTCAGACGCGAACCCGCTGGCGTGGCCGGGCGTCTAAGCTGGAAACGGGCGCAGGTGTACATTCTCGATTCTGATGGTCAGGCCGATGATTCAGATCATTGATTACGGCATGGGGAACCTGCGGAGCGTGCAGAAAGCTTTCGAGTCGCTCGGACATGCGGCGACGATCTGCACGGACCCCGCGGCTCTGCGGACCTCTGACAAGGTCGTACTGCCGGGGGTGGGGGCGTTTCGGGACGCGATCGCCCAGCTGCGGGCGCACGGGTTTGTCGAGCCGATCCGCGAGTATGTGGCGGGAGGGCGGCCGTTTCTGGGCGTCTGTCTGGGAATGCAGCTGCTGTTCGACGTGAGCTACGAAGACGGCGAATATGCGGGGCTGGGAATTGTGCCAGGCAAAGTGGTGCGGTTTGATTCGCAGCCGGGACTGAAGATCCCGCACATGGGCTGGAACGCTTTAGAGATCGCCCGCACGAATCCGCTGTTCCAGGACGTCGCGGCCGGGTCGCACATGTATTTCGTGCACAGCTACTTTGTGTCTCCCGAGGATGAGTCGGTGGTCGCGGCGCGGACGTTTCACGGCCAGCTGTTCACGTCGGTCATTGCCCGCGACAACCTGTTCGC
>JAEUIG010000777.1 GCA_016795125.1 Planctomycetaceae bacterium
CGCGGGAATCATCTGGTCCACCTTGACCGGCGCATCGGGATCGACTCCCGCGTCGACCGCCGCCGGCGCCGCTACCGCGGCCGGCGGCGTCTCCTCGGCCGGTTTCTCTTTCTTGGCCATCATGCCGGCCCAGTCAAAGCAGCCGGACCAGATGAACAGCAATGCCAACGCGAAGACGCGCTTCATGGACCTTGCCTCTGAAGTTTCCCCGGGCCCGCGACAACGCCAATTGTCGCTCACACCGATAGGCCGCGGCAAGAGAGCAATGCGTCGAGCACTGACGATCGCCGACTGTCAGGAACCAGAATGGCCGGTGGAGTTGCGTTTCGTTACGCCTAATTTAGCACGGAGTTCACGGAGGACACGGAGTAAATTGCTGCTTCTCCGTGGCCTCCGTGAACTCCGTGGTGAACTTCTTTTTTTCAGGCAGGGATGAGGATCAGCGCTGAACAGAGCATTGAGCCGGGCTGTGCCAGACACAAGCCGCTCACGTCAGCAGGTCGGAGATCGCCCGGCCGCCATGCAGCGGGATCGGCCGCCCCGTCCGGTCCGGCAGCGTCGCTTCAGGCCCGATTCCCAGCGCCTGCATCACCGTCGCGTTGAAGTCGTGCGGCGTCACCGGGTTCTCGGCCGGGAACGTCGCCGTCGCATCGCTGCGTCCGTAGATGCTCCCGCCGCGTACTCCGCCGCCCGCCAGCAGCCCGCTGTAGCAGTACGGGTGATGCTCGCGCCCCGCTCCGTCGGCCGAAATTCTGGGCTTGCGCCCGAATTCTCCAACCCAGACGACGAGTGTTTCATCGAGCAGACCGCGATCTTCGAGATCGCTGAGCAAGGCGGCAAGCGCGCGGTCGGCCGGCGGGATCAAGTCGTTCTGCAGCCGGTTGAAGTTATTCCCGTGCGTGTCCCAGAAGCTATGCCCGTCGTTGTGCCAGTTCACCGAAACCAGCTGCACGCCGCGCTCGACCAGCCGCCGCGCCAGCAGCACGCATTGCCCATGCGTATTGCGGCCATACCGATCGCGGACGTCGTCCGGCTCCCCCTGCAGGTCAAACGCCGTGCGCACGTTCGGCGAGGCCAGGAGCCCGAACGCCCGTTCCTGCTGGACCGACAACCGGGCCGCAGCGGCCGTGCGATCGAGATTACGCCGTTGTGCTTCGATGTTGCTCAGCAGTCGCTGACGGTCGCCGAACCGCAGCGACGACAGGCCATCCTGCAGGGCGAGCGCGGGAACACTCCAGTCCGGCAATCCAGGATCGCCGCCGACAAGCAGCGGATCGAACGTGCGGCCCAGCCAGCCGCCGTGTTGTCCGGGGGCGACACCGCCCGGCGCCGACGGATGGTACGCGAGCCAGGGCATCGTGACCGCGGACGGGAGACCGTTCTGCGGCGATCGCAGCCGGGCGATCACGGAACCGACGTGCGGAGTATCACGTTCGCTGGGAGGGACGTCGTCGCTCTTATTGACCGGCGGCAGATGCCCGGTAAGCACAGTATGCGCACTCGAGAGGTGGGCCGGGTCGTCGTGTGTCAGTGACCGCACGACCGCCACGCGATCCATCAGCGGGGCCAGGTTCTGGAAGTGTTCACAGACTTGCAGGCCGGGGACGGGCGTGGCGACGGATCGGAACGAACCACGGACCTCGGCCGGCGCCTCGGGCTTCATGTCGAACGTGTCGAGCTGGCTCGGCCCGCCCCACATGAACAGGAAGATGCACCGTTTGGCTCGTCCCGCAGACGGTTCGACGGCAGCCCGGGCGGAGCTGCTCCAGAGTCCGGGCAATCCCAGGCCCAGCATGCCGAGCGCACCGGCCGTGAGTACCGAGCGCCGCCCGCAGCGCTGCAGGCCGCCAAACTCGGAACAGACGTTCGTGGAACCCGCTGCCGGCATCGTACATCCCTATGTCGATCGAAGTATTCCAGACCGACAATCATATCAGCCGTTTCGCATGCGTGTCGACGCCACCCCACGACATTGTGCCGGCTCGACAGCGGGTCCCGCTGTGCCGGTGTGAGGCAAGTGCGGTCTCCGGCACGAGTAAGGCGATTCTGACCGGCACTCGAATCGCTGTTTTCGATTTTCGGCTGGCGAGATTCGAGGTATCTGCGCTGCACTCAGCACGACCCCAACGGGGTCGCAGATGGTAGCCGGGGGTTGAGCGCAGCTCGCCGTCAGGCGAGCGGAGCGATACCCCCGGTTGATGTCGCGCACCTTTTCTCCCTCCCCCGTTTTCGGGGGGAGGGCCGGGGAGGGGGGCGGAATGGTGAGTACGTCATCCATTTGAATCGACTCCGAAGCAGCGCCGATCGCGCACGCAAAGGCGCGTCCTCTAGTCCCCTCACCCCGACCCTCTCCCCCGATTGGCGCTTGCGCTGAGTTCCATGCTTCTCTCGGGGGAGAGGGAGGCAGGAGTCGAGCGCCGTATTCCACGGCTGGCAGTGGGACATCCGGCTGAACAACAGCACTCGTCGTGCCGAACAGAATCGACGCGTAGTGTCAGAATTCCCCGACCGTTTCGCCGTAGCGCATCGTGCTGAGCGCCTGCCAGACGAACAGATTGACGTTCTCGCTCACGAAGTGCGCCGAGCCGTCGCACATCAACACGTGCACTCCGCCCGCATGTCGGCTCCGCGCCGCCAGCGACGACTGCCCGCGCCCGCTGCTGACCGCGGACGGCGGCGGCTCGTACGGCAGGTTCTGATCGGGCGTGTGCGTGCAGGTCGCCGTCTGGCAATGGTCGCGCGACTTCGAGTTCGGCCCGATCCGCGTACAGACCTGGTACGTGTTGGAGTCCTCGTTCCAGATCCGGCCGCGCCGGTCGTTGCCTCCCACCGCGATCCCCTTGAGGATTTCGAGCATCGCCAGCGTGTGAGTGCTGCCGTCCGTGACGTCGCGCAACCCCGCTCCGAAGTTAAGTCCGAATGGCGATGCCACGGGAACCGAGCCGCCGGGTTCGTTGTCGCCCGGGGCGTCGCCGTCGAGATTCAGATAGTGAAACGCTCCCCAATTGAGACCGTAGTTGCCAAATGTCTCGGAGGGAAACTGCAACAGTGCGCCACCGGTCGGATCGGTGGGGCATTGCCAGGCCGACAGCGGGGCGCGTGTGGCCGGCACGTTCACCGTCTGGAACCAGCTCTCGCGGAAGTCGATGAGGTTGTACACCGCCTGCTGGTCGAGATACGGCAGCAGCTGTGCGACGAACGGCATCCGGTACGCCGGTGTCGCGGCGTCGAACGGGACGCGCACGCCGCCGGGCGGGAAGCGGTTGAACACGTCGTGGTAGTTATGCAGCGCGATGCCCAACTGATGCAGGTTGTTCCGGCACTGCGTGCGCCGCGCCGCTTCGCGCGCCTGCTGCACCGCCGGCAGCAGCAGGCTCACCAGCACGCCGATGACGGCGATGACGACCAGCAGTTCCACGAGCGTGAACCCGCGCCGTGCGGAAGAGAAAACCTGGTGCATCGGCCCGCCACCCCGGCCCTGAGATTCGCGATGAATCCTCCTGCTGTCGGGGCCTCCCTGCAATGCGGCGTCAGAATACCCGGAGGATTCTGAACGCCAGAAGTGAACGCCCGACAACGATCGCCACGTAGCGACCCTTCCGCCATAGGGGGCGAATGCCCAGGCCCGATCGCGAACGTTGCTCGTCACGCATCGTCGCCGCCGCTGGACGGATCAATGCCGAGCCACAGGCTTCCGCCCAGCGCACAGATGCCGCAGGCGACGCCGATGGCGATCCCCCAGCCGAACTTGTCGGCCAGCCACGGAGTGACGACCGGCGCGAGCATGCCTCCGGCGTTGCCGCCGGTGTTGAGCACGGCGCTGGCGAATCCGCCCGCGCGCCCGCCCACTTCCGTCGAGGCTGTCCAGAAAATTCCTTCGCACAAACCCAGCGCACCGAGGGCCAGCGCGAACAACGCGACCACCGCCTCTGGATCGGTCTGGTTAATGCCGATCAGGGCGAACGCCGCACTGAGTCCCATCCCCACCAGTGCTGACAGCCGCCGTCCCCAGCGGTTGCCGAATCTGCGGCACAGCCAGTCCGACCAGAATCCGCCGATCCCCATGCCGACTGCCATTGCGATGGTCACCGTGAACGCCGCCGCACGGCTCTCTTGCTCGGGCAGCTTAAGGCTCTCGTCGAAGTAACGCTGCATCCAATAGAAGAACAGGTACTGAAAGTAACCCACGGCCGCGTAACTCGCCGTCAGCAGCAGCAGGCTCCGGTTCCCCAGCAGCGTCCACAAGTTGCCCGAGCGAGGGGGCGTCGGCGATAGGGCCGGGGCGGATTCCAGCGTCAGCGGCTCGATGTCCCCTGTCGCAAGCCCTGAACCGTCGGTGGGAGCGACGACCTGCCACAGCAGGCCAAAGGCAAACAACGCCCCACCGCTGATGATGCACGCCGTCTGCCACTGGAAACGGTCAATCAGCAGACCGAACAACGGATACGAGAGTGCGACGCCGATCAGCGCGCCGCAGGTGACCAGTCCGTTGGCGGTGGTTCGCGTGGCCGGACTGCTCCAGAGCGCCACGCCCCGGGCGCATCCGGGATGCAGTGGCACACTGGTGGCGCCGGTAATCCCCCGCAGCACGATCAGTGCCGACAACAGCGCCGCAGGTGCGAGGCCGGCCCGGCCCAGCAGTCCGGTGAGGATGCCGCACACGCCGAAGCCGAGCGCCATCCAGCGGAGAGCAGCGGCCGGTCCGACGCGGTCGATGAACCAGCCGCCGGGAAGCATGCAGATCGTGTAGATCAGCAGAAAGGAAGAGTACACAACTCCCATCTGCTGCTTGGTGAACACCCCGACCTGCTCTGTCCCGGAACTCGCCGCATGGACCTGTCCACTTGCGAGAACTTCCGTCTTGATGAGCCGCTCGTTGCCGACGACCGACATGCCGACGCGATTGAAGTGGCCGAGGAACGTGAACCCCATGAGCATGGCGACCACGGTCCAGCGAGTGCGGACCGGAACCAGCGGAGTCGCGGCACTGTTCATGTCGGGCAATCTGGAGAGTCGCCAAGGGGGGCGTATTCGTCCGCCGTTCCTCAAGCGCGCGGACTATTCTGCACCGGACCACCCGCCGCCCGCAACCAAGAGAGCGCCCGCAACTTCAACAACGATCTCTGAGGAAGCAAGGAGGAACAGGAACGCAGGAAGAAAACCTCAAGGCCCAACTTTCCTGACTTCCTCACTCTCCTGCGTTCCTGATTCATCCGCTGCACGCACAACGACAGCAGACTTTCTCCGGGTGGAAATGCCCGGTACGATGCGAGGCCAGAGCGACCCGAACCAGGAATCGTGCGATGAAGCGACTGAGAATTCTCCTGCTGATCGCCGCCGTCATCAGCGTGACTTCGGCCGGCTGGACCTATTACCGCAACTCCACGGCCGCCACGGCCTTGGCGACAGCCGCCGAGGGGTTCCTCGACACGCTCTCCGCCGAGCAACGCACCATTGCCCAATTGCCGTACGAAGCGCCGCAGCGCTTGCAGTGGCATTTCATCCCTCTGGAAACCCGCAAGGGCCTGCAGCTGCGCGACATGACCGAGTCGCAGCAGGCCGCCGCGCACGCGCTGCTCCGCAGCGCACTCAGCCAGCTCGGCTACGAGAAGGCGACGCGGATCATGTCTCTGGAGTCGCTGCTCCACGAACTCGAAGGCGCCAATCGCCGGTTCGCCCGCGATCCGCTGCGATACTACTTCACCGTGTTCGGCGATCCGGCGTCGACTGCGAAATGGGGCCTCAGCATCGAAGGGCACCACCTGTCGTTCAATTTCGTCGTGGAAGGCGACCAGGTCGTCTCCTCCACTCCGCAGGTGTTCTGCACCAATCCGGCGGAAGTGAAAAATGAGAACCAGACGGGGATCCCCGTCGGCACGCGTATTCTGAAGGACGAGGAAGCCCTCGCATTCGAACTGGTCAACTCGCTGACCAGCGAGCAGAAACAGGCGGCGATTTTCGACGCCACGGCCCTCAAGGAAGTCCGCGAGCCGGGCACGCCGCAGCCGCCGCAGGAACCGGCGATCGGCCTCGCAGCCGAGCACATGACCGCCGCGCAGCAGAAACTGCTGCGATCACTGCTGGAGGTCTACGCGGGCGCGATGCCGGCGGAGGTTGCCGACGCGCGGCTGGCGGCCATCGACTCGGACGGGCTGGGCACGGTGCACTTCGCGTGGGCCGGCGCCACCGAACCGGGGATCGGACACTACTATCGGCTGCAGGGACCGAGCTTCGTCCTCGAGTTCGTCAACACCCAGCCCGACGCCGCCGGCAACAAGGCCAACCACATCCACACCCTGTGGCGCGACATGCACGGCGACTTCGGCGTGCCGCTGCAGTAATGCTGCGCAAACAAAAACCGACACAAAGACGCTCAGAGCCTATCCGAAAACCGGAAAGGGGTGGCCGGGGCTGGACCGAAGGGAAGCCCCGGTGTGTGTTCGCCGGGGTTTCGCGTTGCTCCAACCCCGGCCACCCGGCTGGTTTGCAGTTCTCGGACAGGCTCTAAGACGCAGAGACGCGCAAAGAAAAAGTGAAATCTGGAATTCGAGTCGTCCAAGCCTTATTCCTTCAAGCTTCTCTGCGCGTCTTCGTGACTCTGCGCCTTTGTGTCAATCCTTTCGCCACGACTTGCCCCCGTGCCCATGCCCGCTGGTTTCGAGGTTGCCGACTTCTCGACCATACCCCGCGTGCCGTGTCCGTGCGGAACGGCGCGGCGGGCGTTTAATGACGTCGCCGATTTCCCCGGCACCGTGCACGTCACGGAAATCGCCGAGGACGCTCAGGTCCATTACCACAAGCGGCTGACCGAGACGTACTACTTTCTCGAGTGCGGTCCCGATGCGCAGATGGAACTCAACGGCGAGCGGCTGCCCGTGAAGCCGGGCATGAGCATCATGATCCGCCCTGGCACGCGGCACCGCGCCGTCGGCACGATGAAAGTCCTGATCCTCGTCCTGCCGAAATTCGACCCCGCCGATGAGTGGTTCGACTGAGAGACCTGAAGAGTCTGACACAGAGTCACAAAGACGCACTAAGCAGCCAGGATGCGGACCAAAGCGGCTTTATTCCGCCTTTGTGCGTCTCCGCGTTTTCGTGCCTTTGTGTCGAAGCCTAAAGACTGCGAGCAAAGCGAATGACGCTTCCTCAGGAGTCGTTCACCACCGTGCACGGCGTCTTGCGGCTGACGCGCTTCAACAACCCGGTCAGTACTT
>JAEUIG010000779.1 GCA_016795125.1 Planctomycetaceae bacterium
AGCACGACGGACCGCAGGGATAAACCCTGCGGCTCATGCCTGGAACCCGCTGAGGTACGGAATCGCCTGCGCCCGGTCTCGAATGGCCGGCTGGTTGTCGAGCAGTTGCCCCAGGAAGTCCCACTGGCCCGACGTCAGCGCCTCGTGCGGACTCTTCGGCATCGACACGGGGATTGAGAAATCACCATACGACAGCGTCAGGTTCGTCAAATCGAGAGTGACGGGCACCGCAGGGTTTTCGGCGATGGCGCTGGCGGCTTTCGCCAGGTCGGCCCGGGCGGCCGTGACGCACGGAATCCCGAGGCCCGTGCAGTTGCCGAAGAATATCTCGGCGAACGATTCGGCGACGACCGCCTTGATCCCCCACCGCATCAGCGACTGCGGCGCATGCTCGCGGCTCGACCCGCAGCCGAAGTTGCGCCCGCTGACAAGGATCGACGCGCCGGCGTGCTGCGGCTGGTTGAACGAATGCGCCGGATCCTGCTGCCGGTCATCCTCGAACGCGTGGTCGCCGAGTCCCTCGAAGGTGACGCAGCGAAGGTACCGCGCCGGGATGATCCGGTCGGTGTCGATGTCGTCGAGGAGCAGCGGGATGGCTGTGCCGGAGACGGTGGTGATTTGTTGCATGATTCAGACTTTGAACGTGAAACGATGTGAATCCAATCAGGGGCGGCATTGGGAGGGCGAGGCTCCTGCCGAGCCGCTCCAAAGACCGACGTCCATTTTTAACAGCGGCTCCGCAGGAGCCTCGCCCTCCCCTAGACCGCCGCCGGTTCCAGAAGTTTCCGCACGTCCGTCACCTTCCCGTTGATGGCAGCGGCCGCCACCATCGCCGGGCTCATGAGCAGGGTGCGGCCGGTGGGGCTGCCCTGGCGGCCTTTGAAGTTGCGGTTGGAAGAGGACGCGCAGATTTCGCGGCCGCGGAGCTTGTCGGGGTTCATGGCGAGGCACATCGAGCAGCCTGCCTCACGCCACTCGAAACCGGCCTCCTCGAAGATTCTGTCGAGTCCTTCTTCCTCGGCCTGCTTGAGAATCAATTGCGATCCCGGCACCACCAGCGCCCGCACTCCCGGTGCGACCTTCCGCCCTTCAGCGATCGCCGCCGCTTCGCGGAGATCGGAGATGCGGCCGTTCGTGCAGGAGCCGATGAACGCCACGTCGATCTTCAGCCCTTCGATCGGCTGGCCGGCTTTCAACTCCATGAATTCGAGCGCCTCCTTGATCCCCACCTGCTCGTCGGTGGGGAAGTCGCCGGGTGTCGGAATCGCCTCGCGGACGCCGACCGACTGACCGGGGTTGATGCCCCATGTGACGGTCGGCTCGATGTCTTCGGCGTCGTAGCGGACGACTTCGTCGTATTGGGCGTTTTCCGGCGAGGCCAGGCTGTACCACCAGTCCGCTGCGCGCTCGAACTCTGCTCCCCGGGGTGCGAACGGCCGGCCGCGCAGATATTCGACTGTCGTCTCGTCGGGGTTCACGTAGCCGCAGCGGGCTCCTCCTTCGAGGCTCATGTTGCAGACGGTCATCCGCTCTTCCATGCTCATCGCATCGAACGTCGATCCGGCGTACTCGTACGCAAACCCGACGCCGCCGTTCACCCCCAGTTTGCGGATGATGTAGAGAATCACGTCCTTGGCGAAAACGCCCGGCGCGAGTTCGCCGTTGACTTCGATCCGCCGGACCTTGGGACGGTTCATCGCCAGCGTCTGAGTCGCCAGCACGTACGCGACCTGCGACGTGCCGATGCCGAAGGCGATCGTTCCGAAGGCCCCGTGCGTCGAGGTATGAGAGTCGCCGCAGGCGATGGTGATGCCGGGCTGGGTGAGGCCCTGCTCCGGGCCGACGGCGTGGACGATCCCCTGCCGACCGTCCTTGAGATCGAACAGCGTGACGCCGAATTCACGGCAGTTCTTCTCGATGGCCGACATCATCTGCTCGGCCAGCCCGTCGGCGAACGGCCGGGCCTGATTGTCGGTCGGGACGATGTGGTCGACCGTCGCCACCGTCCGGTCGGGGTACATGACCGTGAGCTTCCGGTCCCGCAGCATTTCGAACGCCTGCGGGCTGGTGACCTCGTGGATCAGATGCAGGCCGATGAAGAGCTGCGTCTGCCCGCTGGGCAGCGTGCCGACCGTGTGCAGGTCCCAGACCTTGTTGAACAAATTGCGTTGATCGCGCATCGAAGAGTTCTCTCGTAGGTCAGGCTCTGCCCGACACAATTCACTTCCAATTTCCGGCAAAACATTCGCTGACTGAGCCGCGAGCACTGCGGATTGCGTCAGGCACAGCCTGACCTGCTGCTCACGGCGCACCGCGACCGAAGGCGAACCCCCGGAAGCCCGGATTATAGCACGGACATTGCCCACGCGTAGTTTGTTCGCCGTCCTTCCTGGCAACAACGGTCTCCGCCCCGCGTCTCTGCGAAACGGCGACTTGGTAGCACGACACCAGCCCCTCGGGCAGAATGCCGCATCCCGGACAATTCCAGCTCGAACATCCAGAATCCGCATGTCCACCCACGCAGCCGCCCCCCCGGCACCCGTTGAATCGCCTCCCCTCTGGCAGCCCATGCTGCTGGCCGCCATGGCGGGCGGTCTGGCGTGGGGCATTCGGGGCCAGTACGGCCACGAAACCGGCGCGATGATGGCCGGACTGCTGATGGGCTTCGTGCTGGTGCTGCTGTTCTGCCTGCGGGCCAACTCGCTCGCCGCCGCGCGGGCCGTCGCCCTGTGCACCGTCGGCATCGGCTTCGGCGGCTCGGAGACCTACGCGCAGTCCGTCGGACTGACTCACGATGCGGCGTTCATCGGCAACTGGTCGGCCCTGCTCTGGGGGATGCTCGGCCTGTCGATCAAGGGAGCGGTCTGGGTCGGATTCGGCGGCATTTTTCTCGGCATGGGACTCGGCGGGGTGAGATACCGCTCCCGCGAAATGCTGCTCGTCATGCTGGGACTGATCGCGCTGCACTTCGTCGGGGTGAAACTGCTGAACCGGCCGTTCGATCCCGCGAACCACGTGCTCCCGCCGATTTACTTCTCGCACGACTGGAGCCTCGCGAACGACCCCAGCGTGGAACTCAAACCGCGTCCCGAAATGTGGGGCGGACTCGTGTTCGCGCTGCTCTCGCTCGTCGCCTACACCGGCTTCGTTCGCCGGGACCCCATGGCGCCGCGCATGGGCCTATGGGGAATTCTCGGCGGAGCGCTCGGTTTCCCCCTCAGCCAGGTGCACCAGGCCTGGCACGCCTGGGACCCCGCCGCCTTCGGAACCGGCTTCGCCACCCAGATCAACTGGTGGAACTTCATGGAGACCGGCTTCGGCTGCTTCATGGGCGCCACGCTCGGACTTGGGCTCTGGCTGCACCGCCGCCGGATTGCCGTCGGTGCGACGGAGCCGGCATCCTCGCTGCCGGGCGAATTCGAAGCAGGGCTGCTGCTCGCGCATGTCGCCCTGCTGGTCGGCGCGGAATTTATCCCGCAGATGTTCGCCTGGTACGGCCAGTGGGGCTACGTGCTCGGCCTGATCCCGGCCGTCGGCATCGTCGGCGGGCGCTGGTGGCCCTACCTGCTGCCGTTCTTCGTGACGGCCATCCCCATCACCGGCAAGACCGTCCGCAACCTGATCTACGAAGAACACGCCGTCCTGTTCGGATCGGAGGAGTTCACGCCTTTCGCCGGCTGGATGCTGTACATCGTCCTGCCGCTGCTGCTGGCCGGCAGTGTGGCGATCTACTTTGCCCGTCGGCGCAGCGAGTCGGCGCAGTCGTTCCTGTCAAACGGGCTGCTGTTCTGCACCTGGCTGTACTTCGCGCTGAACTTCGCCTTCTTCCGGTTCCCCTGGCCGTGGGAGGAGTGGACCGGCCGCACGCCGAATGCGCTGGTGTTCGTCGTGTTTGCGCTCGGCCTGACCACTCTGGCGCTCTCGCGCCGACCACGTTCCACCTGACGAGAGGGCGAGACGTCAATGGGAGGGCGAAGCGGCTTTGCACAATAATCGTCGTGCTCCGTCCATTGAGCATTGTCAGCCGCGCCAACCTCCGCAAAGGAAGGAAGTTCACCACGGAGAACACGGAGGACACTGAGGAAAATCGCTCAACTCCTGGTTCTTCTCCGTGGTCTCCGTGTCCGCCGTGGTGAATCTGGCGCTATGGAGAGCTGCTTCGCTCGCGATTCTGCCGGCTGACAATGATTGACGGGCACACCAGTTGAGTGGGCTTTGCCTGTCCCCTGCGTTATTGTGCAAAGCCGCCTCGCCCTCCCGGCGGGTGCTCAATCCGTTCGGCGAGCGGCAACAGTTAACGGCGCGGCGTCACACTCGGCGGGAGCCTCGCCCTCCCGGATGGACTCGCCATTCCGGGGATGGGTGACGTAGGGCGAACTAGACCGCTCGCAGGATTGCTGCCGCGCTCTGGCCGAGGGCCGTGCGGTTCACGCTCATGGCGGCGCGGTTGCGCAGCCGCAGCGGGTGGTCGTGCACGACGTTCAGCCGGCACAGCGGGTCTGGCCGCTCGTAGTTGAGCGACATCGGCAGCTCGCCGTGCTTGAGAGACAGCACGCTGCCGGCAAGTTCGACGGCCCCGGAACCGGCCTCGAAGGCGCCGAAATAGCTCTTCAGGGCGATCACGGGAATGCGTTCCGCGTCGCTGCCGAGCGCCGCATGGTACGACCGGGCTTCGAGCCAGTCGTCCTTCTGCGTGCTCTTGCCGTGCGCGTTGATGTGGCCGATTTCATTCGGCTCGATGCCGGCCCGTTTGACGGCCGCCTGCATCGCCCGGACCAGTCCGATACCGCCCGAACCGGTCGCGCCGTCGCACCCGGCGCCGACCGACAGCACTTCGCAATACAGTTCCGCTCCGCGGGCGACGGCATGTTCGTAGCGTTCGACAACGAACACCCCCGCCCCTTCCCCGACGATCGTGCCGTCGCGATCCAGGTCAAACGGGCGGCACGCCCGGGTCGGGTCATCCTGCCGCCGCGACAGGTCTTCGATGAGCGCCCGGCGGGCGATGTCCACCGGGTGGATCGCCGAGCTGCACGCGCCGACGATCATCACGTCGGCCCGGCCGCTCTGAATCACGCGGAGCGCCTCCTGCAGGGCGAGGAGCGCCGAGGCGTCGGCACTGGTAATCGTGTTGTTCGGTCCGCGGGCGTCCTGCTCGATCGCCACGTGGCAGGCCGGCATGTTCGGGAGCTGGCCGAGCAGCCACAGCGGCGCAATCTGGCCGATGCCCTCTTCTCCCCAGTGGAAGTCCGCTCCCTCGCTCATCGCGCTGGAGAGCTTGCTGGCGGCGTCCGACAGGTCTTCCGGGCTGAACGGGATATGCCCCGCTCCGAATTCGACGCCCAGCCGGTCCGGATCGACGTCCCCGGCCCGCAGACCGGCATCCTTCATCGCCATTGAGGCCGCACAGACACCGAGCTGGATGTCCCGGGACATCACCTTGATGAACTTGCGGTTATAGACGTGCTCCAGCGGGTCGAAATCGGTAATCTCCGCCGCCAGTTTGCACGGCAAGTTGTGCGTTGACAGGGACTTGAGATACCCAATGCCCGATCGCCCGGCCATCAGATTGCCCCAGAAGGGCTCTGTGCCGGTCCCGATGGGAGAAATGACCCCTACCCCGGAGATTACGACCCGGGTGTCGCCCGATCCAGCCGTCATAGCCTGACCCTGTCCCGTTCTATCGCGAACGCTCCTTAGCTCTGCATATCGGAGAATTCGCTGCCAGCGGGTGACTCGAACGGCACCTTTCCCGTACAGGCCCAGCGGTCCTTCGGGAGGGCGGTAAAAGGAGTCGAGAGTGTCTGACCCGTGGCGGGGCTTTCCGTGGTCGTCTGCCAGGTCGCG
>JAEUIG010000792.1 GCA_016795125.1 Planctomycetaceae bacterium
GGAGCGGCTGTTCGACGCCATCGAAGCGGGAGCCGTCGCCGCCACCGACATCCCGCCGGTGCGTCGGTCGCTGCTGCTCAAGAGTCCCGATCCGGCGATCAAGGCCCGCGCGGAGAAGCTGTTCGGCAGCGAGGCGACTCCCGCCGCGCGGCGCGAGGTGATCGCACGTTACCGCGCTGCGCTCGACAGTCCAGCAAGTCCCGATGCCGGGCGCGCGGTGTTCACTCGCGAGTGTGCCAACTGTCATCGCCTGGGCGGAGCGGGTTCCGATGTCGGGCCGGCGCTGATAACCGTCCGCGCGCGCACGCCGGCCGAAATCCTGGAACACATCCTCGACCCCAACCGCGAAGTCTCGCCGCACTACATCGAGTACGTCGTGCTGCAGGTCGACGGCGTCATCAAGACGGGCGCCATCGCCGCGGAAACCCCGACCAGCATCACGCTCCGGCAGCCACAGGCGAAACAGGAAACGGTCCTCCGCTCCGAGATCGAAACTGTCACCAGTTCCGGCAAGTCGCTGATGCCCGAAGGACTGGACCAGAAGGTCTCAATGGAGGAAATGCGGGATCTGATCGAGTACGTGCGGACGGCGGCACAATGAGGGTCTGTCACAGAACCTGAAGTTCAGGCAACCGTCGCCACTCGTTCGATGAACAGGCCAGGTTCGACACGGAATCTGGCAGCGAGCCGGGCTATGTGCTGCACGTTGAGTTCGCGCTTGCCGTGCAGGATTTCCGACAGCGTCGAGACTTTAATTCCGGTCTCCGTAGCCAGCCGACTCAACGTCAGGCCATTTTCATCGATCAGGAACTGCAGCAGCGCGCGCGGCGGTGCGGGGTGGTCGATCGGATGGTGTTGGGATTCGTAAAGCTCGATCAGATGCGTCAGTACGTCCAGGTAGTCCTGTTCGCCGCGTGTGAGGCGTTCCCGCGAAGCGAGTTGGAACGCGAGGCGCGCGGCCTGGTCCAGCTGCCGTTCCGTTCGGATCGGTCGCAATGGGAACTCGACGATGAGTTCGGAATAAGACGGCATACGCCCTCCACTCTATTCGCAATCGGTCTTCCAGGCCCCGCGGTCATATTCGGCATGTGTCAGCACCTGCCGCAGATAGACCTTACGTCGGTTGTAATGCACTGCGGCAATGATTCGATACTTGTTGCCACCGACGTTGAATACGATACAGCGTTCATACGCGTCGGCACTGGCAAAAGTTCCTCGAACATCAGCAAAATTGTTCCACGTCGCGGATTCAACGACCTGATGCCAGCGTCGAAGGGCGGCTTCTGCTTCGGGGTAACGGGTCCAGAACGCGCGAAGAGCCTTCCGCGAGATGACATGCATCGCCATTCAGCGCCTTTTCGGATAGGGGCGCATTTTCGCACTGTGCGAAAACGGCGTCCAGATCAAATCTCGCAAGCTGCAGAAGGCAATTCACCCAGGCTGTATTTATGAAATTGGGAACGCTTAGCGAAGCACATATTCTGGTCGTCGGCACGAGCGCCGCTGGCAAGACGACTTTCGCACGGAAGCTCGGCGGTGTGCTGCAGTTGCCGGTCATCGAACTGGATGAGCTGTATTGGGGGCCGAACTGGCAGAACAGAGGGACCGAAGAGTTCTCGCGGCTGACGATCGCGGCGACTGACCGATCCGGGTGGATCGCCGATGGCAACTATGGCTCGATCCGCGACGTCCTCTGGCCGCGCGCCACGCTCGTTATCTGGTTGAATTATCCGTTGACGCGCGTGCTGTGGCGCGGCATCACGCGCACGTTTCGCCGCAGCCTGTTTCGCGAGCGGCTCTGGCACGACAACCGCGAGTCATTCCGCCGCGCCCTGCTGTCCCGCGACTCGATCCTGTTGTGGATCATCACGACGCACCGCCGCCGGCAACGCGAGTTCCGCGAGTTGCAATCGAATGGCCGGTTCCCGCAACTCCGCTGGATCGAGTTCTCGCGACCGTCGCAGGCGGAAGACTGGCTGAGAGACATTGCGACAAAAGTGACGGGCGAAACCGCAAGCCACGTGGGCTGCCGCCGCTGAGTGTGCAGCACTTCTTGCCAAACGTTCGCGAAACTTGCGGTTCTGCGCGACTCGCGCTACGCTGTCCTCCGTCTCTGATCCTGCAACCGGAGGGTTCTCATGCAACTCGCTCGCTGCCTGCTGTGGCTGCCGCTCGCTCTCGTTTCGCTGGCGACAACCACCCTTGCCGATGTCAAATTGCCGTCCTTGTTCACCAATCACATGGTGCTGCAGCGGGATCAGCCGGTCCCTGTCTGGGGCTGGGCCGATCCGAACGAACAGGTCACCGTCAAGTTCCGTGACCAGACGAAGACCACGACCGCCGGCGTCGATGGCAAATGGTCCGTCAAGCTGGACAATCTCTCTCTCGGCGAGCCAGGTACGCTGACCGTCACGGGAAAAACCGAAGAAACCCGCACCGATGTGCTCGTCGGCGAAGTCTGGGTCTGCAGCGGGCAGTCCAACATGCAGTGGTCCGTGGCCGCGTCGCTCGACCCCGATCTCGAAGCGGCTTCCGCAAGCTTCGCGAATATCCGCCTGTTCCAGACGCCGATGGTCACGGCCGACACGCCGCAGCAGGACGTTGACGCCGAGTGGAAGCTCTGCACGCCGGAAACCGTGCCCGGATTCAGCGCCGTCGCGTTCTTCTTCGGTCGGCAGCTGCACCAGACGCTCAACGTTCCGGTCGGCGTGATTCAGACGGCCTGGGGCGGCACCCCGGCCGAAGCCTGGGCCAGCGAAGAAGCACTCGCGCGGACGGAATCACTCAAGCCTCTGCTCGACAAGTGGGACGCGAACGTCGCCGGCTACAACCCCGACAAGGCCGAGATGGACTACCAGGCGGCCCTCACCGACTGGGAGCAGAAGGCCGCCCAGGCTAAGGCGGAGAACAAGCCGGCTCCGAACAAGCCGCAGAAGGCGGCCGATCCGGCCAAGTCGTCCCACCGACCGAGCAACCTGTTCAACGCCATGGTCGCGCCGCTGGCCGGCTACGCCATCCGCGGCGGCATCTGGTACCAGGGGGAGTCCAACGCCTCACGGGCCTACCAATACCGCACCCTGATGCCGCTGATGATTCAGAGCTGGCGCGACGCGTGGAAGCAGGGAGAGTTTTCCTTCTACATGGTCCAGCTCGCGAACTTCAAGGCGATCACCGACCAGCCCGGCGACAGCGACTGGGCCGAACTGCGTGAAGCCCAGATGCTGACGATCGACGCCATTCCGAACGTCGGCGTCGCCTGCATCACCGACATCGGCGCGGCGAAGGACATTCACCCGAAGGACAAGCAGAATGTCGGCAAGCGCCTGGCGCGGCTGGCGCTGGTCTCCGACTACGGCATGTCGAACATCACCCGCCAGGGACCGACGTACAAGTCGATCGACATCCAGGGAAACAAGATCACGGTCCACTTCGAAACCTACGGTCATCCGCTGGTCTCTTACTACGGCGAACCGCTGACGGGCTTTGCCATCGCCGGCGCCGACAAGAAGTGGGCCTGGGGCACGGCCACGATCACCGGCCCGGACACCGTCGAAGTGACTGCTCCCGAAGTTTCCGCTCCGATGGCCGTCCGCTACAACTGGTCCGACAATCCACAGGGAACGCTGTTCAGCAACGCGTACCTGCCGGCCTATCCGTTCCGCAGCGACGACTGGGAGGGGATTACGGCGAAGACCGTGACGCCGTAGAGGCGAGGAGTTAGGAAACAGGAATCAGGAGTTAGAAGTCAGGAAAACGCGACCCGGACGCTCTTTGGCGTCCGGGTCGTTTTTTTGAAATCATTGCGATCGACGACTCACCGCAGAGTGCGCCGAGAACGCAGAGCCGAGAGTAGGCTGCAAACTGTTTTCTCTGCGAACTCCGCGTTCTCTGCGGTGAATTGCTGCCTTGGGCGTCTTGACGACGTCCGGCATGCTCGTAGATGATTCAGGCATGTCCGAAACATCGACTGCTTCTCCCGCACCGCTCGACCAGGCCCTGCACGCGCTGCGTGCCGGAAAACTGGTCATCGTCGTCGACGCCCAGGAGCGTGAGAACGAGGGGGACCTGGTCTGCGCTGCGGAGACGGTCACGCCCGAAATCGTGAACTTTATGCTCCGGCAGGGAGCGGGCGTCCTGTGTGCTCCGCTGGCGCACGACATCGCCGAACGGCTCCGACTGCGGCCGATGGTCGAACCGGGATCGAACACGTCACCGCATCAGACCCCGTTCCTGGTGTCGATCGATCATCGCGACAGCGGGACCGGGGTGAGCGCCAGTGCGAGATCGCTGACTTTGCAGGCCCTGGCCGACCCTCACGCGGGAGCGGCGGATTTCGTGCAGCCGGGGCATATCGCGCCGCTGCTGGCGCGCGACGGGGGCGTTCTGCGCCGGGCCGGTCACACGGAGGCGGTCATCGACCTGCTGAAAATGGCCGGAATGCGGCCCGTCGGCTGCCTGATTGAAATCCTCAGCCAGCGCGGACACGGCATGGCCGATGCCGACGAATTGCGCGAAATGTCGGAGAAGCACCAGATTCCGATCGTCTCGATCGCCGAGGTCATCCAGCATCGACGACTGCGGGAGCAACTGGTGCACCGGGACGTCGAAGTCGACATTCCGACGAAGGACTACGGTACGCCGCGGCTGATCGGATACCGCGTGGAACATGAGTCCCAGGAGCCGCTGGCCATCGTCTGGGGGGATCTGACATCGGTTCCCGCACCGCTGGTGCGGATGCACTCGTCGTGTTTTACCGGGGACATTCTCGGATCGCTCCGCTGCGACTGCGGCGACCAGTTCCAGATGGCGGCCGAGATGATCCACCAGGAAGGGGTCGGCGCCATCGTCTACCTGCCGCAGGAAGGGCGCGGCATTGGGCTCGCTGCGAAGCTGCGGGCGTACAAGCTGCAGGATGAAGGGCTGGATACTGTCGAAGCCAACCACCGTCTCGGCTTCAAGGCGGATGAGCGCGATTATATGGT
>JAEUIG010000831.1 GCA_016795125.1 Planctomycetaceae bacterium
GATCCACCGCCGGAGATCGATGCTCGCTACGGACGCAGCGGGCATATCCATCCCTGCTGGACGCCGTCCGGGGCCGTCGTGACCGAACAGTTCCCGGCCGATCACGCACATCAGAGTGGACTGTTCCTCGCGTACGTCAAAACGATGTTTGAGGGCCGCACTCCGGACTTCTGGAATCTGCTTGGCGGCACAGGCTACGTGCGCTCGACCAGTGTGACTCGGACTGCCAATGGCCCGGTGTTCGGCGAATTCGACGCGGTTCATGAACATGTCGACACCTCGGCGACGCCGGAAAGGGTGACTCTCAAGGAAACGTGGTCGGTCCGGGTGTGGACCATCGGCGGGAGAGAGACTGGTTACTGGGTGTGCGACCTCACGTCGAGAATCAATTGCGCCACGGACAGCGTGCTGCAGTTGCCGGAGTATCACTACGGCGGCATGGCGCTCCGCGGCGCCAACGGATGGGGGGGCGACAATGCGACATTTGTGACGTCCGAGGGGCTGGACCGCAAAGCGGGGAATCACACCCGGCCGTGGTGGTGCGACCTGTCAGGGCCGGCCGGAGAGGCGACGGCTGGAATCCTGTTCATGACGCACCCGGCCAACTTTCGCGCTCCAGAGCCGCTGCGGATTCACCCGACGATGCCCTACATGGTCTACGCGCCGTCATTCCTCGGCGATTGGCAGATCGCTCCCGGTGCGCCACACGTCTCCCGCTACCGGTTCGTCTTTCACGACGGCCCAATGCCGGCCGACGTTG
This sequence comes from Planctomycetaceae bacterium, assembly GCA_016795125.1. Lineage (GTDB taxonomy): Bacteria > Planctomycetota > Planctomycetia > Planctomycetales > Planctomycetaceae > JAEUIG01. The sequence goes on from JAEUIG010000831.1 coordinate 761, forward strand.
CGGACGGCCTGCAGAGGCAGTTTGCGGCTCCTGTGATCGCCGAGATTGCAGAACCGGAAATGTAGAAATGTCCAAATGTCGAATGACCCAATTCAAGGGAGTCGTCCATTCGACATTTGGGAATTTGGTCATTCACCTCTTTGGACCATGCTCGATCCATGAATATTCTCTGGCCGTTGCTGCTGGCGATCAACATTCAACTGGGACTCGAGCGTCCCGACGTCGAGTTCCAGGTCTTCCAGTTTCCGACCGATCGCATTCCGCGCATCGACGGCCGGACCGACGACTGGGAGATCGTGCCGGAGTCATACGTGATCGGCACGAAAGAGCTGCGCGAGACCGTGACCGGTCTCGGCGATCAGCACGATTCCAACGATCTCGATGTGCGGGTAACGGTCGGCTGGGTCGAAGGGCTGAACCAGCTCTATTTCCTGTACGAGGCGACCGACGACTACTGGGACTTCGCCCGTCCCGATTTGCATAACGACATCTTCGAGGTGGTCGTCGACGGCGACCTGTCCGGCGGCCCGCTGATCCGGCAGATGCACCCCGTCGAGGCGCTGCGCGAGGATCGCAACCTGCACTTCGATTTCCACGGCGTCCACGCGCAGAACTACCACATCTTTACGCCGGCCCTGGACAAGGACTGGACGATGGTCTGGGGAGGCCAGCCCTGGATCAAAGACCTGCCGTACGCGAACGCCGCCCAGCAGTATGATTTCAAGCCGGGCGAGTCCGGCCGCTATGTGCTCGAGTTCTGGATCACGCCGTTCGACTTTGCCCCAGCCGAGCCGGCGCGGGCGATCACTTCTTCGCTCGCCGAGAACAAGCTCATCGGCCTGTCGTGGGCAATCCTCGACTACGACGATCCCGACGCGGAGACCTACGACGGGTTCTGGAACCTGTCGCACAAAACTGAGATGTACGGCAACGCGTCGGACCTGGTGAAGTTCCGCCTGATGCCGATCGAGGCCAGCCTGCGCAAGCCGATCGAAGCCAAGTGGTCCTTTGCGACTATCAGCCGCAGCGACCGCACGGTGGCGTTTCGCGACCGGTCGCACGGAGAGATCACCGAATGGAAGTGGGACTTCGGCGACGACGAGACGTCGACCGAGCAGCACCCGACGCACAAG
>JAEUIG010000011.1 GCA_016795125.1 Planctomycetaceae bacterium
CCGCTGCTGCACATTCCACGATTGCCGGTGCTTCCCGCGGGGCGTCTGCCGGACGACGATCCGGTCGGCCGCCAGCTGGCTGCGGCGATCTTCGATTCGCTGTTGCCGGAACCGCTGATTCACGGCGAAGTTTGTGCGATCACGCTCCCGCTCGTCCTGCCGGAACCGGTGACGAAGACCAAGGAGTGGCAGTTCTTTTCGCGGCTGGCCCGGCTGCGTGGCTTTAGGCCGATTCCGGCCGACGCCTGCACGGCCGCGGCATTGAGCGGACTGGGGCACGCACGGTTCACCGGCCTGGCACTGGTGATTGACGCGACCGCCAGCGGCCTGGCGCTGTTTCACCACGGGGCAGAAGTCTTGCGGACGACGATTCCGCTCGGGGGCGATTGGATCGACGAGCATCTCGCGCGGAAAACCGAGCGGCTTGTCTGGGATATGGATGGGGCGTGCTACGTCGATGTGGAAGCGATCCTGCGGTGGAAGCGGGAGCGGGCGCCGAATCTGCATGCGCCGCAGAGCGACGAGGTGCAGATGCTGGCGTATATCTACGAGCAGCTGCTGGCCGACTTGCTCAAGGCGTTCGCGACGGAATGTGAAAAGACGGCGGGGCTGGACACACTGCGCGGGCCGTTTTCCATTTCCTGCTGCGGCGCGGCGACAATGCCCGCGGGCTTTCCGCAGCTCCTGGCGAACCGGATCGAACGGGCGCGCCTGCCGTTCGATGTCGACGAATTGCGGTCTCCCGACGACGGTGAATATGCCGTCGCGCGTGGGGCGTTGATCCTGGCGGAAATCGAGAGCATTCCGGGGGCGATACCGGCGGCGGCCTGATCGGCCGCCTGCGGCTCTCCGCGAGCGCGGACAGCCGCAAATGCGCACTTCACCCGGAGCCCCTGGTGTCCCGGGTCTGCCAAATCAGTCTGTACGCGTTTCTGCAGGCGCGATAGATTCCCGTCCCCTCGTCTCCTATCTGGAGGCGTCCCGATCGGGAATTGCCATGTCTCGTTCCTCCCGCCTGATTGCCGTCGCGCTACTGACGTCCGGCGGATGCATCGGTCCGTGGAACACCAAGATGCCGGACCTGGTGCCGCGTTCGACGCAGTACGAGCAGGCGCAGGCCAAGGTGCAGGACCCGTTCCCTGATGCGGCCACAGGGCCCGACATTGGCTTCCGTCCCCTGGATTATCAGCAGCAGCGTTCGGAAGAGCTGCGCACGAAGGAGCGCGCGAGTGCGGCGTTCCTGCGGCAGCAGACGGGGGTGCCCGGGGGCGGCACGGCGCCGGGGATCAACGGGTCGATGTACCCCGAGGCGGTTCGACAATGACCGCCGGCGACGCGTAGAATCGCGCGTCGACCATGCTGCGATCCATTTTTCACTCCGGGCAGAGGCGGTGCGCCGTCGTTGGTGCGACGTTTGCTGCATGGTGTGCGCTCCAGTCGCCGCTGCGAGTTGTGGCGCAGGAAGAGTCGCAGGCCGGTTCGCGCGACAGTCGCGAGCTGTTCTCGCCGGCGACGGATGCCTCCATCAATTCCGGTCTGAACTGGCTCGCCGGTCAGCAGCAATCTGATGGATCATTCGGAGTGGTGACCCGCTACCGGTCAAATCCCGGAGTGGTAGGGTTGTGCGGCCTGGCGTTTCTGTCGTCGGGTTCGACTCCTGGGCGCGGTCCGTACGGCGAGCAGCTGCGCAAGGCCGTTGATTTCGTGATTTCGTGCAGCAGGCCCAGCGGATACATCGTCGAAGAGGACTGGAAGTACTACCACGGGCCGATGTACGGGCACGGCTTTGCGACGCTGTTTCTCGCGGAGGTCTATGGCATGGATCCGCGGGACGAAGTGCGCGACGCGCTCGACCGCGCCGTGCAGCTCATTATCGAAAGTCAGAACGATCAGGGAGGCTGGCGGTACACGCCGGAATCGCGCGAGGCGGACATCTCGGTGACCGTCTGCCTGGTGATGGCGCTCCGCGCCGCACGGAACGCGGGGATCGCGGTTCCCAAGGAGACCATCGATCGCTGCGTGGCGTACATCGAGAGCAGCCAGAACCCGGATGGAGGATTTCGCTACCGGCTGCTGGAAGCGGCCGAGAGCAGGTTTCCGCGCTCGGCCGCCGCACTGGTGGCGCTGTACACGTCCGGTGTGCACGAGGGGCCGATCATCGAACAGGGCCTGCAGTACGTGATGGACTTCGTTCCCGGGGATGCGGCGTCGCGCAATCAGGAGTATTACTTTTACGGCCAGTACTATGCCGCGCAGGCCGTATGGCACGCGGGCGGCGATCGCTGGCAGGTCTGGTACACGCACGCGCGCGACGAACTGATCCTGCTGCAGCTCCGCGAAGGCCGCTGGTCCGACCCGTGGATCGGCGACGAGTATGCCACGGCTATGGCCTTGATCGTGCTGCAGATTCCAAACGGGTACTTGCCGATTTTTGAAAGGTAGTGGGTAGGAGGCAAAGTTGAATCGACTTCGAGCGTTCATCGCGCGACTGTCGCCGCTTGCCGGTTTCGCACTATTCGTGACGGTCGCGCAATCCGCGGACGTACGCGCAGAGGTGCAACTGGTTGACGGTCGCAGTGTGGGCGGAGTGATCGCGGCGATCGATGAGCGCGGGATGACGCTGGAGGCGAATGGGGGTCGCGAGTCGTTTCCGTTGAACGACCTGGTTTCGATCAACGTCGCGAACGTGACTGAGCGTCCAACCGCGCCGTCGTGGCTGTTTCTCTCCAATGGCGATCGCGTCCCCTTGATGCCGGTCGAACTGACGGACGACGTGATCGTCTGCCGCTGGGACGGTGCTCCCGAGCGAGGGGCGTGGCGCATCCCGCTGGAGTTTGTGACGGCCATCCTCCGCGCGCCAATCAGCAACGATGACTCGCCGCTGTTGAGCGAACTGTCGTCGCGTGCCTTCCCTGAAGACACGCTGATTCTCAGTGACGGCACGCGGCTGACCGGTGCATTGGAGGAGATCACCGCCGACATGTATCGGGTGGAGACGGCGGTCGGGCCGGTGGCTGTTGAAGCCGCGCGCATCGTGGCGGTCGGCATGAACGCCGCGCTGGTACAGCGTCCCAGGCCGAGCGAATCCGAGGCGGTGCTCCTTACGCATGACGGCGTCTGGCTGACGCTGCAGGGACTGTCGCTGAATGGCAGCGGCGAGGTTTCCGGCCGGACTGGTTTTGACGCCGAATATCGCGTGCCTTTGTCGGACATTCGACGCCTACTTTTCTACGGCGCGCGTGTGTCCGACCTGGCGGCGCGACAACCGGCAGAAGTCACGGCAACACCCTTCGTCGCGCGCGTGCCGACGATGCTGGCGAATCGGAATGTCCGTGGCGGCTTTCTGCAACTGAGGGGAGAATCGTTTGCGCGCGGGTTCGGAATGACGAGCGGAATGTCCGCGACGTTCGACCTCGAACCGAACGACCGGACTTTTCAAGCGACAGTCGGGATCGACGACTGTGTCGGCGACGCTGGCAGCGTGGTGTTCGCGGTGGAACTCGACGGGCGGCGGGTCTTCACGAGTCCAGTACAGACGGGCCTCGATGCGCCGCTGGTCATCGGCCCGCTCGTTGTTGCCGGCGGCGAGCGACTGACTCTGCGAGTCGAATTCG
>JAEUIG010000023.1 GCA_016795125.1 Planctomycetaceae bacterium
TGAATTCCTCTGGCGATCCGGAGGCGGCTGCGGCGCGATCGCGATCGCATCCCAGATACAGAGCGGCCGACCCGCGCCCGGCGCGGATTCACGGGTCGCTGGTCGTGCCGACCCGCTGTCGCCGCATTTCGCACCACGCGCCAAGCGGGTCATCTGGCTGTTCATGCATGGCGGTCCCAGCCATGTCGACCTGTTCGATCCCAAGCCGGACCTTGTCCAGTACGCCGGCCAGCCGCTGCCCGAAAGCTTCGGGCCGGTGATGACGCGCCGCAAGGTGGCGCAGAACCCCCTGCTGGGGCCGGTGCGGCCTTTTCGACCGCGCGGCGAATCGGGGTTGCCCGTCAGCGATTTCCTGCCGCATATTGCCGAATGTGCGGACGAACTGTGTGTCCTGCGGGGATGCCACGGCGACAGCGTCAATCATCCACAGTCGGTGTATCAGATGAACACCGGCAGCGTATTGACGGGCCGGCCCAGCGTGGGAAGCTGGGTAGCTTACGGCCTGGGCACCGAGAACCAGAACATGCCGGCGTTCGTCGTGCTTCCCGATCCCGGCGGGGGGATCAAGGGAGGGCCGCCGGCCTGGGGCAGCGGCTACCTGCCGGCCACCTTTCAGGGAACCACGATGCGCGCGGGCAGGAACCCCATCCTGCACCTGTCGCCGCAGCCGCAGATCGCCGACTTTCAGCAGCAGGGCACGCTCGATCTCATCCGCACCCTGAACGCGCGGCATCTCGAGACCCGGGAGTTCGACGGCGAACTGGCGGCGCGTGTCGATGCCTACGAACTTGCCTTCCGCATGCAGGCAGCCGCTCCCGAGATCGTCGACCTGGCAGGGGAGACCGCGGCGACGCTGTCGCTCTACGGGATCGACCGGAAGGAAACCGAAGAGTTCGGCACGCGCTGCCTGCTCGCGCGCCGCATGATCGAGCGTGGAGTCCGCTTTGTGCAGTTGTACTCGGGGGACACCAACGGCTGGGACGCCCATAACGACGTGGCCAAAAACCACGGCGAGATGTGCCTGCGCACCGATCGCCCGGTCGCCGGCCTGCTCCGCGACCTGAAACAGCGCGGCCTCCTGGAGGACACGCTCGTGATCTGGGGAGGCGAATTCGGCCGCATGCCGATGAGCGAGCAAGGCGCCGGCCGCGACCACAATCCATGGGGCTACACGGTCTGGCTGGCGGGAGCGGGTGTGAAGCACGGCATCGCCTATGGCGCGACGGATGCCGTCGGCCTGCGTGCGGCCGAGAACAAGGTCCACGTGCACGATCTGCACGCCACGCTGCTGCACCTGCTGGGGCTGGACCACGAATCGCTGACATGGTTCCAGAACGGTCGCCAGGAACGGCTGACCGACGTCAGCGGCCGGGTCGTCGAGGATATCCTCGCATGAACGCGGCAATCCCAGGTGCCGATGCGCGAGGGCCGCGCCGCCTCCTGTCCGTGATCGGCGCGTTGGCACTGCTGGCCGCCGTCAATCCTGTTGGAACTCGTGGCGCCGAGAACACGGACGCGGAAGTTCTTGCACCCGAAACGCCAATCACAGACGCCGACCGCCAGCACTGGGCGTTTCAACCCGTCGCGCGACCTGTGCTGCCACCGGTGCACGATATTCGATGGTGCCGCACTGCTGTGGATCGCTTCATTCTGGTCCGGCTCGAGGAACAGGCGTTGTCGCCGCTGCCGGAAGCCGATCGGGCCACGCTCCTGCGACGCGTCACGTTCGACCTGACCGGGCTCCCGCCGACGCCTGCCGAGCTGGACGCCTTCCAGGAGGATCGTGCTCCAGGCGCGTACGAACGTGTGATTGATCGCCTGCTCGCGTCGCCCGCCTATGGGGAGCGGTGGGCGCAGCACTGGCTCGATCTCGTGCGGTTCGCCGAGACCGACGGCTTCGAATTCGATCACGAACGTCCGAATGCGTGGCGCTATCGCGACTGGGTTGTCGCTGCGCTCAACGCCGACATGCCGTATGACGAGTTCATCCGGCAACAGCTCGCCGCCGATGAACTGAATCCCGCTGCTGCCGACGATGTGGCGGCCACCGGGTTCCTGCTGTGCGGGCCGGACATGCCGGACATCAACGACCAGCAGGAGCGTCGCAGCACATTTCTGAACGACCTGACCGGCACCGTCAGCGCGGCGCTGCTCGGACTGCAGGTCGGCTGCGCCCAGTGCCACGATCACAAGTACGACCCCATCAGCCAGTACGATTTCTATCGACTGCGGGCGTTCTTTGACGGACTGGACCTGTTTACCGACCATCCGCTGCCCGGACACGATCCGCCGCCGGCGACTCCCGAAGTCCGGGAGGGACTTGCGAAACTGCAAGCAGCGAAACAAACCCTGAACGAGATCGAGGAAGCCGGGCGGCAGAAGCTGAGAACCGAAAACCCCGATCTGCAGCCGACAGCGGATGATCTGCTCAACGCGCTGTCCGACGAGGATCGCCGGCGGCACGCAGAGCTGTCGGCGGCGATCGAGACGTTGCAGAAATCGGTGAAGCCGCCCGATGTTCCGCGCGGCCGGATCGCGCGCGCGCTCGATGCCGCACCTCCCAGCCACCTGCTGGTGCGCGGCGACTTTCGCCGCGAAGGTCCGCTTGTGATGCCGGATGTCCCTCGCGTCTCCAACGTCGCTGCGACAGCGTTCGCTCCACAAGCAGCAACAGGCCGACGTACTCAACTGGCAGCGTGGCTGATGGGCGCCGACCATCCGCTGACCGGCCGGGTGATCGTTAATCGACTCTGGCAGCATCACTTCGGCCGCGGCCTCGTGGAGACGGCCAGCGACTTCGGGTTAATGGGTTACCAGCCGACGCACCCGGAGTTGCTGAATTGGCTGGCGACCGAGTTGCCCCGGCAGCAATGGCGCTTCAAGGCGCTGCACCGGTTGATTGTGACTTCCGCCGTCTACCGCCAGTCGAGTCGCCCCACGAGTCCCGACTGGACGGAACAGCAAACGGCGATCGCCGGGGAATCGTGGAATCGCGCCCGGCAAGCCGACCCGGACAACCGGCTGCTGTCGCACATGCCACGGCGAAGGCTGGACGGCGAAGAGATTCGCGACGCTCTGCTGGCGGCGGCGGATCGCCTGAACCTGGAATCCGGCGGACCCGGCGTTCGTCCTCCGCTGCCGCCGGAACTGGTCGCCACCGTGCTGAAGAACCAGTGGAACGTCAGCCCGGAGGCCCGCGATCATCAGCGGCGGAGCCTGTACCTGTTCGTGAGACGCAATCTGCGCTACCCGCTGTTCGAGGCATTCGACCGGCCCGACACGAATGCCAGCTGCGCGCGGCGCAATCGTTCCACAATCGCGCCGCAGGCGCTCATCCTGCTCAACTCGGAACTCACGTTGTCGGCCGCCTGCAACCTCGCCGGCATGCTGATCGAGTCCAGCGAGTCCACCGGCGATCAGGTGCGGATGGCGTATCGGCGAGCGCTCGGCCGTGAGCCCACAGCGAAGGAACAATCGATCGCCGGAGAGTTCCTCCACCTCCAGGCGGAGAAGTTGCGGACTGCGCAGCGTCCGCTGGCGGAACTGGCACTGCCGAGTTCGCCGGACTCCGTAACGCTCAATCGTCCGTCTCGGCAGATTGACCCTTATGCCGACGCCGCGCTCTGCGACTTCTGCCTGGCGTTGTTCAACCTGAATGAATTCCTGTACGTGGATTAACATGCAGTTCCGCGCTTTGGCCGCACTCAGCCTGTCGTTGCTTCCGCAACTGTCGTTCGGGCAGCAGGGTTTTCAGTTTCATCAGCCGGTCGAACCGCCGAGAGCCGTGCAGATCGTGGCGCCGCGCGGAATGCGGATGCTCGCCCCGGAGAACAGCGTCGCAGCGGTCCGGGAGTGTGCGGTCGATTTCATCGAATGGGCCGCCGTCGATGTCCGCCGCACCAAAGACGGCCGGCATGTCGTCCTGCATGACCAGGCGCTGGAACCCGATGGCTCCGCTCAAGTCTCCGAACTGACGCTCGAACAGGTCCGCCTGCTGCCGATCGGAGAACGCTTCGCTCCCCGCTTTCACGAGGTCCACCCCGTCACGCTGGCCGAACTGTTTGCCGCCGTCGGCGATGACGTCAACCTCGTCCTCTCCTGCGACGGAGTCGATGCGGCCGC
>JAEUIG010000027.1 GCA_016795125.1 Planctomycetaceae bacterium
ACGATGTCGCTGTGGGCGAAGTTGATGAACTTCAGGATGCCGTACACCATCGTGTAGCCCAGCGCGATCAGTGCATAGAGCGCACCGACGGCGAGCGATGTTTCGACGGTCTGCAGAAACTCGGCCATGCGGCATTCAGGGACGATCAGCATCAGGGCGCGGCGCGAACCACGGAATACACCGAAACGATCCGAGATTCCAGCCCGGAGCGAACCTGTCGCAGTCGTGGTGCGTGCGCCCCGAAAACTGGTGAATTGTGCAAAGCGGAACGCAGATGACGCAGATTGCAGAGATTCCCGCAGATTTTCCGTGACGGCAATCAGGCACCAGCGCTGTCGCGGACTTCCGGGATCACGAAGTGATGCGCCTCCGCAATCACTACCGCTGGCGGCACGTACTCCGGATCAAACGGGACATGGTGGTTAGGTTCAGGGGCCGGCGTCCGGCTTGATCTGTGCAGAACTCGTCAATCTGCGTCATCTGCGTTCCTGTCACCAACTTTCCAGATGCGTACTCGCGGAAGTGTCGCTGAGCACTACGGTGAGGTCCGGCGGGGTGTTACACTTTCCGATGGTGCTCCCCGAGCGCCGTCCCTCCACGCCGCATTCCATCCTCGCCATGTCCGCCCCGATGGTCTCCCCGAGCCGCCGCTCATACATCGCCTGTGGCGCCGTGTGCCTCCTGTTGACAACTTCGGCCGTCGCCGACGAAGTCCTGTTCAACCGCGACATCCGGCCCATTCTGTCCGAGAACTGCTTCGCGTGTCACGGACCGGATGAGAAGCAGCGCGCGGCGGAGCTGCGGCTCGACCGCCGCGACAACGCCCTCGAGCACGACGTGCTGTCTCCCGGCATGCCGGACGTAAGCGAACTGGTCCAGCGGATCTTCACCGACGATCCGGAGCGCGTGATGCCGCCCCCCGACGCGCACAAGACGCTCACGGCACAGCAGAAGGACCTGCTCAAGGAATGGGTCGCACAGGGAGCGGTGTACCAGGGGCATTGGGCCTACGAACCCCCACAGCGCCCCGAGGTCCCGGACGGTGCGAGCGCGATCGACTTCCTCGTCGAACACCGGCTCCAGCAGCGCGGAGTGCAGTTCTCGCCGGAGGCTGATCGCCGCACGCTTGCCCGGCGGCTTGCGTTTGATCTCATCGGACTGCCTCCTGCTCCCGAGGATGTCGCCGCTTTCGAGGCGGACACGACGCCCGATGCCTATGAGCAGTTCGTCGAGCGGCTGCTGTCGTCGCCCCACTACGGCGAGCGGATGGCCGTCACCTGGCTGGATGTCGTCCGCTTCGCCGACACCATCGGCTACCACTCGGACACCCCCCGCCACGTCTGGCCATACCGCGACTACGTGATCCGCGCCTTCAATGACAACATGCCGTTCGACCGGTTCACCATCGAACAGCTCGCCGGCGACCTCCTCGAAGGCAGCACGCAGGATCAGCAGGTCGCGTCATGCTTCAATCGTCTCCTGCTCACGACCGAAGAAGGGGGCGCGCAGGCGAAGGACTACGAGGCCCGCATGCTGACCGATCGGGTCCGTGCCGTCGGCACGGTCTGGCTGGGCCAAACGTTCGGCTGCTGCCAGTGTCACGATCACAAGTTCGACCCGGTGACGGCCCGCGACTTTTATTCGCTCGGCGCGTTCTTCGCGGACATTCAGGAGCCGATCATCGGCAACCCGGGCCGGGGCATGCTCGTGACGACCCCTGAGCAGGCCGCCGAACTCGCCGCGCGCCGAGGCGTCGTCGCCGACCTCCAGGCCCAGTACGACGCCAACCCCGACACGCTCGTCGCCGCCCAGCGCGAGTGGGAACAACTCACCCGCGCCGATCTCGCCGCGCACGCTCAGTGGACCGCGTTGCATCCCGAAGCGGCCACGTCCGAGAAGGGCACCGCACTGTCCGTTGAACCTGACGAATCGATCTTCGCCACCGCGAACCCGGCCGACGGAACCGACACCACCACGCTGGCATACAGGACACTCCTCGCCGGCGTCACCGGCCTGAGGATCGACGTGCTTCCGGATGACCGGCTGCCGTCGAAAGGTCCCGGACGCGCGGCCAACGGCACATTCGTCCTGAACGAAGTCAGCATCACGACCGCGAACGGCGCAACCGTCGCCGTCACACGAGCGGCGGCAACATTCGAACAGCCCGACTTCCTGGGGGCAGAAACCGTGGACGGCAACGTGGAGCCCACGAATGGCTGGGCCGTCGGCGGAGCGACGGGACAGCCGCAGACGCTCTTCCTTCAGCTCGCAGAGCCGCTGGGAGACGGGACGCCGCTCCCGTTGACGCTCACCTTGCGCCAGAACTACGGCGAGAATCACGTCCTCGGTCGGTTTCGCGTTTCGGCCACAACGCAGCCGCTCCCGCTGCAACTGCCGACCGCCAACCCGCCGCCGACGGAGATCGTCAACATCCTCCGTCGCGATCCGACCGCATGGACCGCGGAACAGCAATCCCGACTGACGGCCCACTTCAAGGCGACCACCCCGCTCCTCGCCGACTTGCGAAGTCAGCTCGCCGCGGCGAACAAGGCGGCGGCCGACTACGAAGCCACGATCCCGAGCTGCCTCACTTCGGTCGCCATGGAGAAGCCGCGGACCGTCCGATTTCTGCCGCGCGGCGACTGGCAGAACGACAGCGGCGATGTCGTGCAACCGGCGCTGCCGGCGTATCTCGTGACCGCCTCACAAAGCGACCCGGACGCTCCCAGCGTCCGGGTCGCTGATTCACCGGTCGCA
>JAEUIG010000047.1 GCA_016795125.1 Planctomycetaceae bacterium
AGTCAGGGACGTCAGCGCGTCGCCCTGATCCGCACAGTATTGCAGCAAACCCGGCTGGCAGGCACCGCCGACGTGCGACGGGGCTCACCAAAGCCGCCGCGCTGGCGAGCGCATCCGGAGTCAGGCGATGATCTCGTTGACCACGCGGCCGTAGACGTTCGTCAGCCGGAAGCTCCGGCCGGCGTAGTTGTACGTCAGGCGTTCGTGGTCGAGTCCCAGCAGGTGCAGCATCGTGGCGTGCCAGTCGTGGATGTGCACAGCATTTTCGACAGCCTGGTTGCCATAGTCGTCGGTGGCGCCGAAGCTGAAGCCGCCGCGAACGCCGCCGCCAGCCATCCACACCGTGTAGCCCTTGTTGTTGTGGTCGCGGCCGGTGCCGCTCTGGGCGTACGGGGTGCGTCCGAACTCGCCGGCCCAGACGACCAGCGTGTCGTTCAGCATGCCGCGCTGTTTGAGGTCCGCGAGGAGCGCGGCCACGGGCTGATCGGTGGCGGCGGTGGCCTCGGCCAGCTTGTCCTTGAGCATGAAGTGGTGGTCCCACCCCACGGGTGACGTCACTTCGATGAAGCGGACGCCGGCCTCGGCGAGCCGTCGCGCCAGCAGGCATTGGCGTCCGAACCGGTCGCAATCGCGTCCCGGGCCAATGCCATACTGCTCAAGTGTCGCTGCCGATTCGCCGCTGAGATCGAGCAAGTCCGGCAGCGTGTCCTGCATGCGGAACGCGAGCTCGAACGACTCGATCGCTCCCTCGATCTCCGGGTGATTGACGTCCTGAGCCAGCTTCCGGGCATTGAAGTCACGCACCAGGTCCAATTGGTCACGCTGACGCGACCGGGACAGGTGGGGATTGTCGACGTTCCGCAGCGGAGGTCCCGGCTCCTCGTTGATGCCGAGAAATGCGGCATAAAAACCGGGAATCTGGTTGGTGCCGATCTTGGTTCCCTGAAAGATCGAGGGGAGAAACGCGCTGCCGTAGTTCTGTGCGCCGCCGTTGTCGGAGGGCGGGTTGAGCGTTACGAAGCCGGGCAGGTTGGCGTTTTCCGTGCCGAGTCCATACAGCGTCCAGGCGCCGATGGACGGGCGCACGAACTGGAAGCTGCCGGTGTGCATCTGGCCGAACGCCTGGGAATGGTTCGGCAGGTCGGTCTGCATGCTGTGGATCAGGCAGAGGTCGTCGGCGTGCTCGGCCAGCCGCGGGCAGGCATCAGAGATCCACACGCCGGATTCCCCGCGCTGCTGGAACGGGAACTGCGCGCCCATCAGCCTCGCGCCATACTGCTCTCCATTGATCGTTTTGCCCTCGGCCGCATGCTGGTTGAGGAGCGGCTTGTAATCGAACAGGTCCATATGCGACGGACCGCCGTTCATGCAGAGAAAAATCACGCGGTTGGCACGCGGCGCGAAATGCGTGAGCTTGGGCGCCAGCGGGTCGGTGTTCGCAGATTCACCTGCCGCCGCCTGATGCGCAAGGCCGGAGAAGGCCAGCCAGCCAAAGCCAGACGCCATCGACTGGAGAGCCTGGCGCCGCGTCCACGGAACCGTGTGGAGTCCAGGCTGCGTAAAAGGTGACATGGGTCTCATCCTCCTGTTTCGGCGGCAGTTCGTGGAACAGCCGGGATGCGATCAATCGAGGTTGCGGAATTCGGCGGTCGCCAGCAGTGCCTGGCAGAAGCTGATCAAAGTCTCGCGGTCAGGGTCCATGCCTTCGGCGACCGGTTCCCCGGAGTCTTTCAGGAACTCGACGGCGCGCTCCTGTTCGTAATCATCCGGCGTCCGACTCAAACAGAGCCGGAACGCCTGATCGACGCGTTGCGTGTCGCTCGACGCTTCGTGCAGCAGGCGATCTGCCAGAGATTCCGAACGAGCGCGGATGAACGGGCTGTTCATGAGGTAGAGCGCCTGCGTGGGGACGTTGGTGGTCTCCCGATTGCCGGTGACGAGACTGGGCTCGGCGAAATCGAACAGTTCCAGCACGTCAGGCAATCGGTCGCGAATCACGGGCAGGTAGACCGAACGATGCGTGGCGCCATCGAGGTCCGTCGGCAGCCGTTTGTCCAGTCCGATGAGCGAGATCGGCCGGTCGCCAATCACGCGGCCGACGAGCGACGCTTCCGGGCGGGCCAGATCAAGTTCTCCCGACGCAGCGAGCATGGCGTCACGGATGGCCTCGGCTTCGAGACGCCGTTTCGGGATTCGCCAGAGCAGCCGGTTGTCAGGATCGCGCTGGAAGGCGTCGTCACGGAACTCCGATGATTGTCGATAGCTGCGCGACAATGCCAGCTGACGCACCATGCTCTTGGTCGACCAGCCATTCTGCACGAACTGCAGGGCCAGCGTGTCGAGCAACTCCGGATGACTGGGAAGCTCGCCGGACATGCCGAAGTTGTCCACCGTCCGTACAAGTCCCGCGCCGAACAAGTGCTGCCAGATGCGGTTCACCATCACGCGCGCGGTGAGCGGATTGTCGGGATGCGTGAGCCATTGCGCGAGCTCCAGCCGCCCGCTGTGTTCGGCGGGGATCGTGAACCCCTCTTCAAGTTCAATGATGCGCGGGAAGCCCCGGGGGACCGCTTGGCCGGGCTTGCCGATGTCGCCGCGATCGAGCAGCGGCGCATCGATCATCATCTCGCCTTCCAGCACTCCCATGGCGAGCGGCAACGGTTGGCCTTCTTCGTCGACCTTTTCGAGCTGGCCGTCGATGGCGCCGGTCCGCCAGAAGATGCGGAGGGCGTCGGTGAGCGTGAAGATGTTGCTGGCGTCTTCGCCGTTCTGGATGGCCTTCATCACGGCGGCGCGCTTGTCCAATTCCTCCTGTTTCATCGCGGCCTTCTCGGCTTTCAGCGTGGCGACCTGTTCGGCGGGGATGCCTTCATGATAGACGGGCACGCCCGCGTCGAGCGGCAGCGGGAGCGGATCGCCGCCCACCCGATTGGCTGGCGAAACCCCGGTGCCGAAGTAGGTTTTCGTGCTCACAAAAATGCCCGCGAGAGCGTAATAGTCCTGCATGCTGTACGGGTCAAACTTGTGGTCATGACAGCGGGCGCAGGCCACGGAGTTCGCCAACAGGGCACGGGTCACGGTGTCGATCTGTTCGTCGACCACATCGGCGAGGAACTGGAACGCGTTGCCTTCGTCAAGGTTTTTCGTGCCGATGGCGAGAAAACCGGTGGCGATCAGCAGCCGCGCGCGCTCCGCTTCTGACTCGTACGGCAGCAGATCGCCGGCGATCTGCTCCCTCAGGAACCGGTCGTACGGCAGATCGGCGGCGACGCTGTCGAACACGTAATCGCGGTAGCGCCAGGCATAGGGAAAGGAAATATTGGCCTCTTTCCCGCTGGACTCCCCGAAACGCGCCACGTCGAGCCAGTGTCGGCCCCAGCGTTCCCCGAACTGCGGCAATG